>DAOMAH010000127.1:0-5434 GCA_035426725.1 Acinetobacter sp. | reverse complement strand
GCCAAGATATCGGTTAGATGACGTAAAGTTGAATAAAGTACCGTAGATAATTCAGATTGCTCATCTTTTACTGCACGGTTGAGTTCTTTGTTGATTTCAAATAGTACAGCCATTGCTTCTGCGGTATTGAAGTCATCACGCATGGCGGCATTAAAACGTTCAACAAAACTTTGTTCTAAGGTCTCAACAGTTTTTTGACCATAGACTTGCTGGTAGGCTTTAAATGAGTGATAAAATCGGCTTAGCGAGGTTTTGGCTTCTTTGAGTGCGACATCTGAAAAATTGACTGGACTACGATAGTGCGATGACACAATGAAATAACGAATCACTTCAGGATGGAATTTTTGCATCACATCGCGAATGGTAAAGAAGTTGCCTAAAGATTTAGACATTTTCTCGCCATCGACATTGATGAAACCTACATGCATCCAATAATTCACATATTGTTCGCCAGTCGCAGCTTCACTTTGAGCAATTTCATTTTCGTGGTGGGGGAACATTAAGTCTGAACCGCCACCGTGAATATCAAAATGATTACCTAAGCAACACGTTGACATGGCTGAACATTCAATGTGCCAACCTGGACGACCATTGCCCCAAGGAGAAGCCCATACAGGTTCATTTTCTTTGGCATGTTTCCAAAGTACAAAGTCAAAGGGATGTTTCTTCTCAACTTCTACGTCGACGCGTTCAGAAGCACCTGCTTGCATGTCATCGAGTTTGCGACCTGAAAGACGACCATATTTATCGAACTTGCTGACTTCGAAATACACATCGCCATTGGTCGAAGGATAGGCAGCCCCTTTATCCACTAAAGTGTTGATCATGCTTTGCATTTGATCAATATATTCAGTCGCTTTAGGCGCTTCATCAGGCGCAACACATCCTAAGTTTGCTGCATCTTCGTTCATGGCATCAATAAAACGTGCCGTGAGCTGTTGAATGCTTTCACCATTTTCGTTGGCACGGGCGATAATTTTGTCATCAATATCAGTAATGTTGCGAATGTAGCGAACCTGCCAACCTTGGCTACGCAAAAAGCGGATGATGTAGTCAAATGCAACCATAACTCGAGCGTGCCCGATATGACAATAATCGTAAACGGTCATACCACAGACATAGATGTCGATTTGACCCTCATTACGTGGCACAAATTCAACTTTTTTACGTTGCTCAGAGTTGTATAGAACAAAAGGTTGCATAGAGGTTTTCAAACATTCAACAAAAAATCTTGAGTTATCATAACGTATGCACCTTATTTCATAAAGTTATCACCTGAAAAAAGATGATGAGTTAGTGTTTTTATCGACATCTATATTTCTCCATCTTCTATGCAAACTTATACATTTAGAAACCTGTATAATTTGCAGTTATGTTAGAATCCTTAGCAATATCTTGATTAGATTCCTCTATTTTTCAGAGGAATGTATTATTTTGAGTCAGACGGACATGTCACAAAGCATAAATTTTAAAAAAAGCGCACTCGAAACCTTGCGCGTTGAACAACAAGCCATTGAAGTCCTTGCCACGCAAATTGATGGACGCTTTGACCGTGCTTGCGAAATATTATTGCAATCCCAAGGGCGTGTCGTTGTGACTGGCATGGGGAAATCAGGTCATATCGGCCGCAAAATGGCAGCGACATTTGCCTCCACGGGTACGCCATCATTCTTTATGCATCCTGGTGAAGCAGGGCATGGCGATCTCGGCATGTTAGTCCGTGGTGATGTCCTGATTGCAATTTCGAACTCTGGCAAGAGTGATGAAATTATGATGTTGATGCCTTTGATTAAACATTTACAAGTGCCACTTATTACCATTAGCCGTGATGAAAATGGCCCAATGCCACAAAATGCCGATGTCGCTCTTACACTAGGTAAAGCAGATGAAGCCTGTCCACTCGGTTTAGCACCGACATCTAGTACGACAGCAACGTTAGTTTTAGGCGATGCTTTGGCGGTAGCGTTATTGGAAGCTCGTGGCTTTACTGCGGATGACTTTGCAATGTCACATCCAGCGGGAGCACTCGGTAAACGCTTACTTTTACATGTTAAACATCTCATGCATACCAGCATTGAATTACCGAAAGTTCAACCGAATACGCCAATGAACGAAGTGCTTTATGAAATTTCAGCCAAACGCTTAGGTTTAACCACAGTCGTAGATGAAAATGACACGCTATTGGGTATTTTTACCGATGGTGATTTACGACGTATGATCGACCGTCAGCAAGGTTTTGATGTGAATTTGCCTGTTTCAGAAGTCATGACTAAAAACCCAATTACGATTTCTCAAGAAGCACGTGCAGTTGAAGCGTTGGAAAAAATGCAAGAGAAGAAAATTAATCAATTTGTCGTGGTCGATAACGCAAATAAAGTCATTGGTGTAATCAGCATGCATGATCTGATTCAGGCAGGAGTAAATTAAGTCATGGCATCGTATCCAATATTAGAGCAAGCTCGTCATCTAAAAGCTTTAGTGCTCGATGTAGATGGTATTCTAAGCGATGGCTTTGTCACCTTAACCAATTCAGGCGATGAAATTAAATCATTCGATATTCGCGATGGTTTAGGCATGAAACTGGTGCAACAAGCTGGCATGAAAGTAATCATCATTACAGGTCGAAAAAGCCAAATTGTTGATAAGCGTATGTCAGACTTGGGTGTAGATTTAGTTTTTCAAGGTCGTGAAGATAAAGGTGTTGCATTACGAGAAGCCTGCGCACAATTGAATATTTTACCTTCAGACTGTTTATATATGGGCGATGACTGGCCTGATTTATCTGCATTTTCGATTGCTGGTATGAGTATTACCGTGCCAAATGGTCATGAAGCAGTTCGCTGTCGTGCCAAGCTCGTAACTCAAGCAATGGGTGGTCGTGGAGCAGTGCGTGAAGTCTGTGATATGTTATTAACGGCAAAAGGTGTTTACCAAGAGCTGCTTGAAAAATATCTTGCTGTACCACATTAATAAAGCGTTGACTGACGCAAAGATTGGGTAAACCTTTTATGGATACCAAGGTTTTAAATATCATTGCTGTATCTGTCGCTGCTATTAGTGGCGGCTACTACTATTACAGTGGTAAAGCCAAAAAATTGGATGTAGATTCTGCCCAAAATATGACTTATTCGGCACAAGGCGTGCATGTGACGCAAACTGATGAACAGGGCAACTTGTACATCCGCGCAGAGGTCAAACAGTTACAACAAAATATGCAACAAAAGACCTCTCAGCTTGATCAATTACATGCAGTGACTTATAAGCAAGGGAAAGCTGATGCGACTTTCACTGCACAACAAGCGAAAGGTTATGATGACCATCGAAAAATTGTGTTATTGGGAGATGTTGTTGCGACAAAATTATTAACGCAAGGTCAAATGGAATTTCACACTGATGAGCTCACCAGTTATCCAAAAACTAAACAGCTAGAAACTCAACGTCCAGTCACAGTTCAATCGCCGAGTGGTCAATTTGTCAGTCAAGGTCTCAAAGCAAATTTAAATAATGGTCAATATGAGTTTTTTAAAATTCGAGGAAAGTATGCACCAAACTCTTAATTCTAATTACCGTTCAACTTTCCTAAAACAGCTGGCGTGTGTAACCGTACTTGCTTTGGTGTCTGCTGCCAGTTTTGCCTTGCCCTCTGACCGTGCTCAACAATTGTCATTGGTTGCTGATCGTGCAACATATAATGAAAAAACTGGGATTACCACGTACACAGGCAATGTAGAAATTGAACAGGGTACGATGAAGTTACAAGCCGATTCCCTTGTTGCGACGCTCAACAGTAAACGTGAAATTCAAACGATTACGGCCAAAGGGCAACTTGCGAAGTTTCAGCAGCAAATGGATGCCAGTAAAGGTTTAGCGCGTGGCGAGGCTCAGACGATTGTTTATAACGCAGATACAGGCATTATTACTTTCACGGGTAAAGCGTATCTTTACCAAGATGGTTCGAGTATTCGCGGGAACAGCCTGAAATACAGTATGAATAAAGGTGATGTTGAAGCAGTCGGTTCATCGTCTAATCGTGTACAAATTATTATTCCACCATCAAGTTCAAGCAATGCTCCAGGGGCGCGTGATTAATGGAACAGTCTGTGCAGCAGCCGCAAACTTTATGCATTAAGCATTTGGCGAAAAATTATAGTAAACGTTGGGTGGTGAAAGATGTTTCTTTTACCATGCAAAGTGGGCAAATTGTCGGTTTATTAGGCCCGAATGGTGCAGGAAAAACCACCAGTTTCTATATGGTTGTTGGATTGGTGCGGATGGACAAAGGTGAAATTCATCTTGATAATCTCGATTTGTCCGATTTGGCCATGCACGAACGCGCCCGCAAAGGCATTGGTTATTTACCACAAGAAGCTTCTATTTTTAGAAAGTTGACCATTGCCCAAAACATCATGGCAATTTTAGAAACACGCCAAGATTTGAATAAGCAGCAACGCCAACAAAGGCTTACAGAATTGTTAAATGACTTTAAAATTAGTCATATTAAAGATTCATTGGGCATGAGCGTATCAGGCGGTGAACGCCGCCGTGCGGAAATTGCACGTGCACTGGCAGCCGACCCTAAATTTATGTTGTTGGATGAGCCTTTTGCAGGCGTTGACCCAATTTCAGTCGGTGACATTAAAGACATTATTCAAAGTTTAAAAGACCGTGGTATTGGCGTATTGATCACCGATCATAACGTGCGCGAAACATTGGCAATTTGTGAAAAAGCCTATATTGTCAGCGAAGGCTCGGTGATTGCAGAAGGGACACCGCAAGAAATTTTGGACAATGAAAAAGTCCGTAAAGTCTATTTAGGCGATGATTTTGTGGTTTAACTATTTAGGTTCATAATCTTAGTCCTTAAATTTTTGAATCCTCGTGTATCGCGAGGATTTTTTATTTGAGGATGAAAAAGTTATAATCATTTTTTAATTTTGATTGCGACTTTATGCCGTTCATCTTGCGCCATACTTTTACATTTGAAGAAGAAATTAAAAAAAGTCGTTTTCAGGCGATTGCAGCGTCGGTGGAAAATGAACAGCAAATCAAAAGTTTTTTAGAACAACATAAAGATATTTCGACAACGCATCAGTGTTGGGCGTGGAAAATTGGTCATCAAATTCGAGTCAACGACGACGGTGAGCCGTCAGGTACAGCAGGGCGTCCAATTTTAGCGACCATCGAAGGACATGATCTAAATAATATTATTGTCTTGGTCAATCGTTGGTACGGTGGCATTAAATTGGGAACTGGCGGATTGATGCGGGCCTATGGTGGTTGTGCAGGACAGTGCTTAGATTTGGCAGAAAAAATTGAATGGATTGAGAAAAAACATCTGCAATTCCAATGCTTATTTAATGAATGGCCAATTATGCAATATGAATTAATTCAACAGAATATAGAGTATCAACAATGTTTTAGCGAAACAGGTGTT
>DAOMAH010000126.1:0-5435 GCA_035426725.1 Acinetobacter sp. | reverse complement strand
GACAGTATGAATTTGTAAACTATTCATGTCTGTCGAGAAATAATTCTAAGTTGAATTTATCAAAAAATGAAATTGTTAAATGTAATTAAAATGAGGTGAGGTATGAAAGTGGATTATTGATTGAAAAATTGAGTATTGAACAATGATTTATTTGTGATTGCTGAATGAACACGCATTTCAAGAAAAATCCAGCTCTTTTCTCGGTTAAATCGTAGTAAGATTCACAGCAATCAATCATTAATTTTACTCCATTTCATTTGGAAATTTGGTCATGAAAATTGTCGCAGATGAAAACTTGGCATTTACCGATTATTTCTTTGCCGAATTTGCTGAAATTCAGCATAAGGCAGGGCGTACGCTCAACCATGATGATGTTAAAGATGCCGATGCGCTGCTGATACGTTCTGTGACTTCTGTAAATTATGCATTGGTCGATCAAACCCCCATTCAATTTGTTGGAAGTGCGACGATCGGCACAGACCATATCGACACCAATGCTTTAGAACAAAAAAACATTTCTTGGAGCAATGCCGCAGGGTGTAACGCTCAGGCGGTGGCTGAATATGTCATTACCGCTTTGCTGCATTTAGACATATCT
Source organism: Acinetobacter sp. (assembly GCA_035426725.1). Lineage (GTDB taxonomy): Bacteria > Pseudomonadota > Gammaproteobacteria > Pseudomonadales > Moraxellaceae > Acinetobacter. The sequence continues at coordinate 4,837 of DAOMAH010000126.1, read as the reverse complement.
TTATTAGAAAAAAATAATGATTTTACTTTGGCCATTGTCGGCTTGGGAAATGTCGGCAAACGCCTTGCGACAATGGCTCAATTGTTAGGTTGGAAGGTGATTGGCTATGACCCTTATGTACAATTGCACAACATTGAAAATGTCGCATGGCAGGAACTACTTCAACGCGCCGATGCAATTTCGATTCATGTGCCTTTAACTCATTCAGGTGAATTTCCAACACACCATTTATTTGATGATGCGATTTTTGCGCAAATCAAAGCATCCGCAATTCTGATCAACAGTGCACGTGGACCTGTGATTAAACAATCAGCATTGATGGCAGATATCGAAAAAACCAAACGCAAAGTTGTACTGGATGTATTTGAATTTGAACCTGAAATTCCACAACAATTATTAGATCTGTTGGCTTTAGCTACGCCGCATATTGCAGGTTATAGTTTTGAAGGCAAGGCGAAAGGTACGCAAATGATTTATGACGCTTTTTGTGAAAAATTCGGCTATGCGGCTTCTAAGCGATATGAAAGCCAATTGCCTGTAGTTGATACCTATTTTGAACATCAAGATTTAAAATCTGCGTTAAAACAATCTCTCAGCGAAATTTATAATATTTTTGAAGATGATCAGGCTTTGCGTGCTTGTGTGAATGACGGAAAAGTTCAGCAGCAAGCATTTGATTTATTACGTAAGAATTATCCGCTACGTCGGGAATGGGCAGCGCACGGAGGCCCTAAAGCATGAGTCATCAACCTTCTACTTTCCAACCAACCTGTTCAATCGCGGCTTTACAGGCGCGTGCTACCTTATATCAAAAAATTCGTCAGTTCTTTGCAGAACGTCAGGTGATGGAAGTTGAAACTCCAACTTTGTCACAAGCAGGGGCAACCGACGTGCATTTGGCTTCAATTCCTGTCCAGCGTCATATTCATGGCAAACTTAGCACACAATATTTGCAGACCTCGCCTGAATTTCCAATGAAACGCCTATTAGCCAGTGGCAGTGGGGCAATTTATCAAATCTGTAAAGTCTTTAGAGATGATGAACATGGACGCAAACACAACAGTGAATTTACCATGTTGGAATGGTATCGCCCAAAATTAGATTTAAAGGGCTTGATGCATGAAACGGCTGAATTATTAGAAGTATGTTTGGCACATCGTTTGGGTGAAGTGCGTCCCTATATTTTAAGTTATAAACATGCATTTCAAGATCGTTTAGACATTAATCCTTTGCAGGCGAGTCTGAAACAATTAAAAGATACAGCGCATCGGCTCGGTTTAAATTTAGATTTAGGTGATGACCGCTTGGCCTACATGGATTTATTGTTTTCGCATTTTGTAGAGCCAAGTTTAGGCTTTGATGCACCCGTTTTTTTAACGGATTTTCCACCTGAGATGGCATCTTTAGCCAAAGTTAAAACTGATGATGACGGTGAGCAAGTCGCTGCTCGTTTCGAGATTTATATTGAAGGTTTGGAGTTGGCAAATGCCTATGATGAACTGCTTGATGCTGAAGTTTTAGCAGCACGTTTTGAAGCGGATAATCTTGAACGTACAAAACAAGGCTTGCCTGTTATTCCAACCGATCAATATTTATTGTCTGCTTTACCGCATATGCCTGAATGTTCAGGCATCGCTTTAGGACTAGATCGCTTGTTGATGGTGGCAATGAATCAAGTCAAAATTGATCAAGTCATTGCCTTTCCAGCGGAAATTGCTTAGTTATACCAATCAGTTATCTTGTTTAAAAAGGCAACTTGGTTAATTGGGTGAGGAAGTGCGGCAACACAGCAGGCTCTAAAATAATGGTCATTACTACACCATACGCTGCACCCCATAAGTGAGCGCTGTGGTTAATATTGCTATTGCCGCGTTTTCCAGACCATATGCTATATCCGACATACAAGATGGCAAAGATAATGGCAGGTACAGGAATGAAGAAAACAAAAATTAAATCCCATGGCTTAAATAAAATATAGGCAAATAGGACTGCTGAAACCGCACCTGATGCGCCTAAACTTGCCCATCGCGCATCATTTCGATGTTTAATATAGCTCGGTAAAATCGCAAAAACCAATCCACCTAAATAAAATAAAACGAAGCCCATATCATAAAAAAATTGACGATAAAAACTTTCAATAATATTGCCAAAGAAAAATAGGGTGATCATGTTAAAGAGTAAATGTGGCCCATCTGCATGTACAAAACCGTGCGTGATAAAACGGTCATATTGCCCACGTTGCATGGCAGGTGTCCAAAAAATCAGTCGGTCCATGACTTTCTGATTTGATAACGCCACCATTGAAATCACCACAGTGATTAAAATAAGCGTAATCGTATGATTAAAAGGTAAATGCAGCATATAAAGTCTTATTGATTAGTGTTTAAGCAATAATGACAGTTAAAGCTAAAGAAACAAGCCACTTACATAGAATTCCTACAAAATTGGTTGAATTTTTATAATTACCCACCATCTTCGGGTAATATACGACATCAGCTTGAGGATTATTGTTATGTCGACTGAGAACACCAACACAAACGTTGCAGATGAAATTCCTAACCTTTTGATTACGCCCGCTGCACAAGAGTATTTGAGTGACTTACTCAACAAACAAAATACTCCGGGTATTGGCGTTCGTGTTTTTGTAGAGCATGCGGGTACGCCACGTGCAGAATGTTGTATGGCGTATAGCGCACCTGAAGAGGTCGCTCCAACAGACTACAAACAGGATTATCCAGATTTCCCTGCTTATGTGGACGCACCGTCGATTCCTTATTTATTAGATGCCGTGATTGACTACAATAAAGACCGTTTTGGTGGTCAATTGACGTTCCGCGCACCGAATTCAAAAGTGCCGCGAGTTGGCCCAAATGCGTCGATTGAAGAACGTATTATTTATATTCTCCAATCTGAAATTAATCCAGGTTTGGAAGGGCATGGCGGTAATTGTAGCCTTGTCGAAGTAAAAGATGACCCTGAGCAGGGTTTAACCGCCGTGTTGAAGTTTGGTGGTGGCTGTCAGGGCTGTTCTGCTATTGATATCACGCTCAAACAAGGTGTTGAAACCACGTTACAGCAGCACATTCCTGAGTTAAAGCGTGTCGTTGACGAAACGGATCATACGCAAGCTGAAGGTGCTTACTTCAAGTAAAACATTGATTAATGATTTGGGAATCTTCGGATTCCTAAATCTATTTTAAAGAAATTGAATGCTATAAATTTTATAATAAAAACAGGTATGTAGCCTTTTTGTACCCATTCATAATAACTAAAGTAAATGATGGAATCACACCTGAATTATCATAATTTATTGATTTTTATTAATTATTCTAATATTGAGATTTTTCTTACAACTTGAAGGTCGACAAAACCGATAAAGTCATCAAAACTTCACGAAATTGATTTGAAGCAGCTTATAAATTTTCGCTTTCGTATAGATCATATTTTTAATGATTTCAGTTCAAACGCTTGAATTTTTTTGACGTGGACTGGCAGTGCGAAGGCTTTATCTAATTTTTTATTTTGTAAAATGAGGAAGTTAAAATGGATATTGTAGACATTAAAATAAAGGATCAATTCAATAACATTCGTGAAGGTAAAGCATTTATTAAACGGCTTTTTGCTCAACAACCGCATTTGCAACTATGTCAAAAAGTTGAACATATTGTGGTTGATGACGAAATACTCATGCCAAGCACCGAACTATTATTTGCAAGCCCAAACACTTCACATATCTATAAGATCATTGAAGACTAAAGATTGATTTAGACTTTAGCTTAGGAAATTTACCTTTCAGGATTCAATAGTTGCGTGACTTTTTCTGAATAATAAAATTTTACCAAATAGATGCGGGTCCGTTGTTTTAAGTAACCAGTTTCAATCACTTTTTGCAAAATAGGTACAAGTAATTGACTCAGCTCATTTTCAATTAAATTCGCATCAATATTCAGGTCGCGCAGTAATTGTTCAAAAGTACGCGCTTGATTACGTTCATACCAAGCCAAAACACCATCATGCACTTGTTGTTTCAAATACGGCGTTTGGTGAATATGATCCCAAATGTCGTGACCAAAATTGACCGTTTTAGGTAGGTCTTGGATTTCAACATATTGGCGTAAGATCGAAACAGGCATGAGTTTCACTTTATGCCAAATATTTGCTTGAAAGTGATAAAGCTTGTCATCATCAAAGTGTTGATTCAACACTCGCTCGCTCATTTGGCTAATTTTAAGTACGTTCTTTTTTAAATAATGGGCAATGGTTTCATTTAAATTTGAATCGGTGACCGATTCCAAAACAGATTTGCCCATTTTCATGAAGTGACCAACACCCGGCACACGTTTCGACATCATCGAATTATCTAAATAATCTTGAATTGAATGCTGAATCAACTGTGTGATCAACGCCGAAAAAGCGGGATTGTTGACCACGGTTTTAATTAAACGTTGGCGATGTTCTGTTTTACTGGCGACGTATTGTGCGATTGAATCAATAGTGTTGACTGAAATTACAGCTTCAATCGGTGTTTGTTCATTGAGAGGATGCTGCAATGCCAAACTGATATGTTCCGCAATTTGTTCAATTAAAAATGAACTTGCAGGCGTATTAAGAATCTGTTTTTCGATCAGTTGATAAATCACATCAAATGACCAAATGTGCTGTAAAGGTTGTAAACACAACCAATGATAGAACTGCTTTAATTCCACTTGCACGGTTTCCGCTTGTGCAAATTCCTGCTCTAAGAAAACAAGATGTGCTTCAATCAGTTGTTCTATCACTGGATGTTTAGACATAAAAATCTCAAGACAATCATTTTTAAATTTATGGTGTGGTGGTT
>DAOMAH010000125.1:0-5511 GCA_035426725.1 Acinetobacter sp. | reverse complement strand
TTTGGATGGTCGTAACATTTATGATCCGTGTTATGTCAAAGCACAGGGTTTTGCGTATATGGGTGTGGAGCGTTAATCATGGACAATTCGATTGAGCCGATCACAGCTTCAGTAAAGCAAACAGCATTTGAAAACCTTACCCATTTAAAAACACAATTTAAACAAACCCATTTGAACCAGCTTTTTGCTGAAGATCATGAGCGCTTTGCAAAATTTTCGGTCGAGCATGAAGCGATTGTTTTAGATTTTAGTAAGCACCGCATTGATCCATTGGTCTTGGATGGGCTCGTCGATTTAGCGCAGTCACAAGACCTATCGTCTTGGATACAACAGCTATTTTCTGAAACGCAGATTAATTACACGGAACATCGTGCTGCCATGCATTGGGCATTACGTGAACCTCAATTGCAGCCGTTTTCTCAGTTGAATCAACAAGTTCATACACAACTTGAACGCATGTATGCATTAGTGGGAAAAATTCATGCGGGGCAATATCGTGGTGCGACGGGTGAAGTCATTCAGGATGTGGTCAATATTGGCGTGGGGGGGTCAGACTTAGGTCCCTTGATGGTTACCCATGCATTATCTGATTTCAAAGTGGCGACTGCGAAACCGTTAAATGTGCATTTTGTATCAACGATGGATGGTAGCCAGCTTTCGGGTTTATTGCATCAACTCCGCCCTGAAACCACCTTATTTATTATTTCCTCAAAGTCCTTTGGCACGATTGATACCTTGTCAAATGCGCAAACAGTACGGCAGTGGTTAGAAAAAGCACTCGGGACTGAAGATAAGGTGGTAAAAAACCATTTTATTGGCGTATCAACCAAGCCTGAAAAAATGACTGAATGGGGCATAGCACCTGGACACCAATTGCTGCTTTGGGATTGGGTTGGAGGGCGTTATTCGTTGTGGTCATGTATTGGCTTGCCAATTGCATTAATGATTGGAATCGACGGATTTAAGCAGCTTTTGGCTGGGGCACATGCTATCGATCAACATTTTCAAAATGCGTCATTTGCAGAAAATATACCTGTACTGATGGGGCTATTGGGCGTTTGGAATAATAATTTTCTCGACATCCAAACACATGCTGTACTGCCCTATGATGGTCGATTGAAATATTTCGCTGCTTATTTACAGCAGTTAGAAATGGAATCTAATGGTAAATCTATTCAGCGTAATGGTGAGAAAGTCGCCTTAGCGACCTGCCCAATCGTGTGGGGAGAAGTGGGCCCCAATGCACAACATGCATTTTATCAGCTGTTGCATCAAGGAACGCACTCGGTCAGTTGTGACTTCATTGCGCCAGTAAAACGCTACAATTCCAATCAATTTACCTATGCTGAAAATGCAGAGGCACTGGTTGAACAGCATCATTTAGCCTTATCGAACTGTTTAGCCCAATCGCGTTTATTGGCTTTTGGCAATCAAGCACTCTCCGCATTAGAAGTTCTCGATTTACCGCCGTATAAGCAATATGTAGGGAATCAGCCAAGTTCCACCTTATTATTAAAAGAGTTGAATCCTTATAGTTTAGGCATGTTGGTTGCCACCTATGAACACAAAGTTTTTGTGCAATCGGTATTGTGGAATATTAATCCCTTTGATCAATGGGGTGTAGAAAAAGGCAAAGAAATTGCCAATCAACTCTTGCCAATTCTGAATCGTGAACAGGATGGTCTCTCTAAATTTGATGCATCAACACAAGGTTTGTTGAAAATATTATTAGGAAAAACAGATGGCTAAAATTTTAGTGACGGGTGGTGCGGGCTATATTGGCTCCCATACTTGTTTAGAGTTGCTTGCTGCAGGTCACGAGGTGATTGTTTTCGATAACCTCTCAAACAGCTCAGATGAATCTTTAGGTCGAGTACAAGCATTAGCAAATAAAAGTTTGGTGTTTGTGCAGGGTGATATTCGCAATCAGGCTGAGTTAGATTCAGTTTTCCAAGACCATCAGATTGATGCAGTCATTCATTTTGCTGGTCTGAAAGCGGTTGGTGAAAGCCAGCAGATTCCATTGGCTTATTTTGATAACAATATTGCGGGTAGTATCCAGCTGGTCAAGGCGATGGAGCGCGCAGGTGTATTTAGCCTGGTATTCAGCTCATCTGCAACGGTTTATGACGAAGCCAATGTGTCGCCTTTGAATGAAGATATGCCAACAGGAATGCCAAATAACAATTATGGTTATACCAAACTGATTGTTGAGCAAATGTTGCAAAAACTTGCACAAGCAGATGCACGCTGGTCGATTGCTTTACTTCGTTATTTTAATCCTGTCGGCGCGCATAAAAGCGGTCATATTGGCGAAGATCCACAGGGGATTCCAAATAATCTCATGCCGTATGTCACACAGGTCGCAGTGGGCCGTCGTGAAAAACTGTCAATATATGGTAATGATTACGATACCGTAGATGGCACAGGTGTGCGTGATTATATCCATGTGGTTGATTTAGCTAATGCTCATCTTTGTGCTTTAAATAATCGACTATCCGCACAAGGCTGTCGTGCTTGGAACATTGGCACGGGCAATGGCTCATCGGTATTACAAGTCAAAAATACCTTTGAGCAAATCAATGGTGTGCCTGTTGCGTTTGAATTTGCGCCACGTCGTGCAGGTGATGTTGCCACTTCATTTGCAGACAATACGCGTGCATTGAGCGAGCTCGGTTGGCAGCCTCAATATACCTTGGAAGATATGCTGGCGGATAGCTGGCATTGGCAAAAGCAAAATCCAAATGGCTATAACTGAGTCATTTCAAAACTTAGATGAGCATTTGAAGTACAACGGAGATTAATTTCATAAAGAGGGACTCTCTTATTGTGGTAGTCGCATTATCGAAATTGCAAAACGCTTCAAGATTTTTGTATTTTCAATTCCGCATCAACACCGCCTTATACAGGCATCACTCTATTCCGCACAAACACATCAAAATCATGGATACGTAAAGGGCGACTGAGCAAATAGCCCTGCATCGAAACACAACCAATGCTTAGTAAAAATTGACGTTGCTCCTCGGTTTCTACGCCTTCTGCAATCACTTCCAGCTCCATATTTTGTGCAAGCGACACAACGGTACGCACGATGACTTCATCTTGCGAACTAGACAACATCTCACGGATAAAAGTTTGATCTACTTTAATTTGATCAAGTGGCAATTTTTTGAGGTAACTCAATGAAGAATAGCCCGTACCAAAATCATCGAGTGAGATCCGCACCCCCGCTGCTTTCAGCGCAGTCATTTTGCTAATAATGTCATCAACATCATCCACCAACATACTTTCGGTCAATTCAAGTTTCAGTAATGACGGCTTGGCTCCAGAACGCTCAAGTACCGACAAGACTTGTGCCACATAATTATCTTGTTTGAACTCTTGTGCACTGACATTAATGGATAAAGAAAGTTTTGCTGTTTCTGATTTTTGTGACCACTTCACTAATTGGGCGCACGACGTACCCAACACCCAATGTCCTATTGGAAGGATAAAGCCGATCTGCTCGGCTAGAGGGATAAATTCATCTGGAGGAATTAACCCTAGCGATGGATGTTGCCATCGAATTAAGGCTTCTGCACCAATCACTTGACCATTTTCATCAGCTTGCGGTTGATAAAAAAGCGTAAATTGATTGCGAGATATCGCTTTACGGAGTTCGTTCTCCTTGGCATTAGATTGTCTAGCATTAGACTGCATCAAGTGAAAGAGAACATAAGTGAGACTTAGTCCAACGATAGTATGTAGCCAAGCACCGAAGAGCCGCTCATGAGGACCCAACGCATAATGTGTCTGTATTGCCCAATTAGTGGTTGAAAAAAACCCAAACGCGATGAAGCAAATCAGTGGGAAGCCATGGGACAACACATAATGTTCGTCTTTAAACCCAATAAAGCAGCAAATTCCGGTCAATAAAAAGAAAATCTCTACCGTTCTCGGCGTACCCAGCGTCGGGGCGTACATGATGATGCTTAACATACACGTGATGATAAACATCATTGTGCTAAGGACAATGAACGTTGTGATTATTTTGCCCTTGCGCGCCAGAAAAATAGACACTGCACCCGTACTAATCAGAACAAACTTGACGACTAACGGCACCCACTGTTCATTGAGAGTATTATAGATAGCCCATGGAACGGCGATGATAATGAGCATAAAGCTGAGCGTATACAATAAGCGATGCAGACGAAAATCTCGCTTCAGATCTTGACTCATTAAGTGAAACCGACCTGTATTTTGTCCATCCGTTGGCTGCATATATTCAATCCTTTCTCAAACCCATGCCATGATTGTTATTTTTATATTGGATTATCACAACAAAATCAGTAGGATACTTACCCCTCTGACGCACGAAAAAATCGATCATTTCTAGTTTAGACTACTCTTTAATTCGTATAAATACTAAATCTTGAACTATTCAGCTTTCTATAATGCCGCATCACCTTCGCCAGAAGTATACGTCACTCTCTTGCATATAAATTCATTAAAGTCATCAATACGCAATGGGCGACTAAGCCCAATCCTTAGATACTAAAACAACCGATATTTTGCAGCAACTGACATTATTCTTCAGTTTCTACGCTTTCAGCGACCGCCTCTAACCTCATATTCTGAGCGAGCGAGACGACAGTACGAACGATGGTATTATTGGTTGATGAAATTGAAGATTGACCTACATGCAAACAATATGAAGGAGCGCTGATCGCTCCTTTGTTATTTCTGGTTCTTAGCCTTCAATCAAAGCGGTCAACTCGTCCACATAGTGCTGCATTGGTTGCGGATTTTGATCAGCACGACTTTCAATATTTAAACGCAATAATGGTTCAGTGTTTGAAGCACGTACATTTAAACGCCATGCACCAAAATCAAGACTGACACCATCGGTACGATCAATTTGCGGGTTTTGATTGGCATAGTGATCAAAGATTTTTTGCACAGTAGCTTGAGTGTCTGCAACCTTAAAGTTGATTTCACCGCTGCAAGGGAATTTGGCAATCATGTTTTCAACGAGACTTGAAAGGGTTTGACCCGTTTCAGAGAGCAGCATAACGGTCAGCAACCACGGAATCATGCCGCTATCACAGTAGGCGAAATCGCGGAAATAATGATGTGCGCTCATCTCGCCGCCGTAAACTGCATTATGTTCGCGCATGACATCTTTAATAAAAGCATGCCCAGATTTTGATTGTACTGCGATGCCTTGATATTGATCTACGATATCAAAGGTGTTCCATACAAGGCGTGGATCATGTACGATTTTTTCACCAGATTGCTTGATCAAGAACGCTTGTGCTAATAAGCCGACGATGTAGTAGCCTTCAATGAACTGACCTTTTTCATCAAATAAGAAACAGCGATCAAAGTCGCCATCCCAAGCAATGCCCATATCGGCGTTGTGTTTAAGCACTGCATCACGGGTACTATCACGGTTTTCGACTAGAATGGGGTTGGGTATACCATTGGGGAAAGTGCCATCGGCTTCGTGATGAATTTTAATAAACTCTACAG
>DAOMAH010000124.1:3749-5529 GCA_035426725.1 Acinetobacter sp. | reverse complement strand
TCACGTTTTGCACCTTCTGCAGGCGCAAGTTCATTTAAACGCAGAGTCATGGCTTATTCCTCTACACTAACCATATAGTAAACTTGGTTGATCATACCGCGGTTAGAAGGCGTATCTTGCACTTCTACAGTATGACCAATACGACGCAGACCTAAACCTTGAAGGCTAAGCTTGTGATTTTTCAAGCGATGCGATGAAGATTTAGTCTGGGTAACTTTAATCGTTTTCATGATTGATTACCCTTGAATTTGTTCAACAGTAAGACCACGTTTCGCAGCGACTTTCTCAGGAGAAGTCATATCACGCAAACCTTTGAAAGTTGCGTTAACTACGTTAGCAGCATTTGTAGAACCGTAGCATTTTGTCAATACGTTATGTACGCCAACAGCTTCTAGAACTGCACGCATAGCACCACCAGCAATTACACCAGTACCTTCAGAAGCAGGTTGCATGTAAACGCGGCTTGCACCGTGACGAGCATTAATAGGGTGTTGTACAGTACCGTTAACAAGATCAACAGTAATCATGTTGCGACGAGCAGCTTCCAATGCTTTAGAAATAGCAGCAGGAACTTCACGTGCTTTACCACGACCAAAACCAACGCGACCATTACCATCACCTACCACAGTCAATGCTGTGAAGGAGAAGATACGACCACCCTTAACAACTTTGGCTACACGATCAACGGCAACCAGCTTTTCAACAAGACCTTCGTTTTGTTCAACTTTAGCCATGATTAGAACTCCAAGCCGTTTTCACGAGCAGCATCAGCCAAGGCTTTGATACGACCATGATATTTAAAACCAGAACGGTCAAATGCAACTTTCGTTACACCAGCAGCTTTCGCACGTTCTGCGATTAAAGCACCTACTTTAGTAGCCGCATCTACATTACCTGTAGAACCACTACGTAAAGATGCATCTAAAGTTGAAGCTTGCGCTAAAACTTTGCCACCATCTGCTGAAATGACTTGCGCATAGATGTGACGCGGCGTGCGGTTTACACACAAACGAGTCGCACCCAATGCACGAATGTGCAAGCGTGTGCTTTTGGCACGACGCAAACGGGTTTGTTTCTTTTCGTTCATAACAACCTCGCGCCTTATTTCTTCTTAGCTTCTTTACGAAGAATAACTTCATCCGAATAACGAACACCTTTGCCTTTATACGGCTCAGGAGAACGATATGCACGAATTTCCGCTGCTACTTGACCCAACAACTGCTTGTTAGCTGATTTCAAAATGATTTCAGTAGCAGTTGGAGTTTCAGCAGTTACACCTTCAGGTAAAGCGTAGTCAACTGGGTGTGAGTAACCAAGTGCAAGGTTTACAACATCACCTTTCACTGCAGCTTTATAACCAACACCAACAAGTTGTAACTTACGTTCGAAGCCTTCACTAACCCCTTTTACAAGGTTATTTAATACAGCGCGAGCTGTACCAGCTTGCATCCAAGCATCTTTCGACTCTTTAACTGGAGCAAGTTGAAGTTTACCTTCTTCCTGTTTAAGCTCGACCAGCGCATGCAGGTTGAAAGACAATGTACCTTTGCTGCCTTTCACTTCGACCTGCCGGCCGTTCTGAGTAACTGTTACACTATTCGGTACAGTTACTGGGGCTTTAGCCACACGAGACATGAGGAATCACCTATTAAGAAACAAAAGCAATAACTTCACCACCAACGCCTGCAGCACGTGCAGCGCGATCAGTCATGATGCCTTTGCTTGTAGAAACAATTGCAATACCCAAACCTTGCTTAACGCTCGGAAGTTTATCTTTACC
>DAOMAH010000124.1:0-3649 GCA_035426725.1 Acinetobacter sp. | reverse complement strand
CGTAATTTGTTACGGCTTAAACCGAACTTACGGAAGTAACCATGAGGACGACCAGTTAAACCACAGCGGTTACGAAGACGTACTGGAGATGCATTACGCGGTAATGCTTGTAATTTTAAAGTCGCTTGGAAACGCTCTTCCTCAGTTGCATTTACGTTTGCAATCGTTGCTTTTAATTCAGCACGTTTTGCAGCGTATTTTTCAACTGTCTTTTCGCGTTTCAACTCGCGATTAATCATACTTTTCTTAGCCATATCGACCTCTTATTTAAACGGGAAGCCGAATGCACGCATAAGCGCACGGCCTTCGTCATCGGTGCGAGCGGTCGTAGTAATGGTGATATCCATACCACGAATTCGATCAATCTTATCAAAATCGATTTCAGGGAACATGATTTGTTCCTTGAGACCCATTGAGTAGTTTCCACGACCGTCAAATGATTTCGCAGAGAAACCACGGAAGTCACGGATACGAGGGATTGCGATCGAAATCAAACGGTCTAAGAATTCGTACATTTGGTCGCCACGTAAAGTAACTTTACAACCAATTGGCCAACCATCACGGATTTTAAAACCTGCGATTGATTTACGTGCAAGCGTTACCACTGGTTTTTGACCAGCAATAAGTTGCATATCAGCCACAGCACCATCCAATAATTTCTTATCAGTCGCTGCCGCGCCTACACCCATGTTTAGAGTGATTTTTGTGATGCGAGGAATCTCCATCACATTCTTAACGCCCAATTGCTCTAGTAACTGAGCTTTTAGTTCGTCGTTATAACGTGTTTTAAGTCTGGCCATCGCCTAGTCAACCTTTTACTTCGCTACCGCCACTGATTCACCATTTGACTTATAAACACGAGTTTTCGTGCCGTCAGCCACTTGGTAACCAATACGGTCAGCCTTTTGGGTTGTAGCATTAAAAATTGCCACGTTAGAGATATGAAGCGTCGCCTCTTGAGTAACAATACCGCCTTCAGCGCCAGTTACTTTATTCGGCTTTTGATGCTTCTTCACTAAGTTAAGGCCTTCGACCTTAACTCGATCTTCAGAAATAGACAAAACAGTCCCCTGTTTGCCTTTTTCTTTACCTGCGATCACAATTACTTGATCGCCTTTTTTAATCTTAGCCATGATTGCCTCTTATAGAACTTCAGGAGCCAATGAAATGATTTTCATGAACTGTTCAGTACGAAGTTCACGAGTCACTGGTCCGAAGATACGAGTCGCAATCGGAGCTTTGTTGTTGTTCAAAATTACAGCAGCATTATCATCAAAACGGATCACAGACCCATCTGGACGACGAATACCAAATTTTGTACGAACTACAACAGCATTCATCACGTCACCTTTTTTAACACGTGCGCGTGGGATTGCTTCTTTTACAGTAACTTTAATAATATCGCCAACTGAAGCATAACGACGGTGTGAACCACCAAGTACTTTAATACATTGTACGCGGCGTGCACCACTATTGTCTGCTACGTCGAGCATACTTTCGGTTTGAATCATTGCCCTACTCCAAAACCGAGCAACACCGGTCGCAATTTCAAGGGCTCAAAGAGTACTCGAAATTGACCGATGATGCAACAGGAACGTCTGATTACTCAGCAGCAGCTTCAACCACTTCAACTAAAGTCCAAGACTTAGTTTTAGAAATTGGGCGGCTTTCTTTAATGGTCACTAAGTCGCCAGTTTTAGCAACATTGTTCTCATCATGAGCGTGTAATTTAGTTGAACGGCGGATTGATTTGCCATACAACGGGTGTTGAACACGGCGTTCAATAAGCACAACAATAGATTTCTCCATTTTGTCACTTACAACTCGGCCTGTTAACGTGCGGACTGTTTGTTCACTCATTGTCCGTTCCCCTGTTTTTCGGTAAGGAGTGTCTTAATACGAGCAATTGTCTTACGAGCAACTTGCACTTCGTGCGATTTGCCTAATTGACCCGTTGCTTTTGCCATACGAAGACGGAATTGGTTAAGCTGTTGCTCATCAAGCATAGCTGTCAACTCTTCTACCGATTTTTCACGTAGATCTTTAGTTTTCATTACATAACCGTCCGAGTCACGATAGTGGTTTTAAACGGAAGTTTAGCAGCAGCCAAAGTAAATGCTTCGCGTGCTAATTCTTCGTTCACACCTTCAATTTCGTACAGGATCTTGCCTGGTTTGATCTGACAAACCCAGTACTCCACAGAACCTTTACCTTTACCCATACGCACTTCAAGAGGCTTTTGAGTAATTGGCTTGTCTGGGAATACACGGATAAAGATTTTACCACCACGCTTAATACGACGGCTAATGGTACGACGTGCAGCTTCAATCTGACGCGCAGTCATACGACCACGTTCAGTTGCTTTAATTGCAATCGTACCAAATGATACTGTACTACCACGATGCGCTAGACCAGTGTTACGGCCTTTGTGCACTTTACGGAATTTAGTACGTTTAGGTTGCAACATGGATTATTCTCCTTTTTCAGCAGAACGATCATTGCGACGACCACGACGCTCTTGACCTTCACCACGACCGCGACCACGTTTAGCTGGACGTTCTTCAGCAGGAGCAGGGTTCATGACTTGTTTCATGCCACCTAAGATCTCACCACGGAAAATCCATACTTTAACGCCAATCGTACCGTAAGTTGTTTCAGCACGTACAGCAGAGTAGTCGATGTCCGCACGAAGCGTATGCAAAGGTACACGACCTTCACGATACCATTCAGTACGTGCAATCTCAGCACCACCTAAACGACCAGAAACTTCAACTTTGATACCTTTAGCACCAGCACGCATCGAGTTTTGCACCGCACGCTTCATAGCACGACGGAACATTACACGTTTTTCTAATTGAGAAGCGATTGCTTCAGCAACTAAACGAGCGTCTAAATCTGGGCGATCAATTTCATTAATACTTACTTGCGCAGGCACACCCATAATAGTGGTGAGTTCACGCTGTAATTTCTCAATGTCTTCGCCTTTTTTACCGATCACGATACCTGGACGAGCAGTGCTAATTGTTACCTTAGCAGCACCTGTAGGACGTTCGATAAGAATATTGCTGATCATCGCGCTTTTAAGTTTTTTATTTAAAAACTCACGAACTTGAAGATCTTTAAGCAAGTATTCAGCGTATTGTTTCGGACTCGCATACCAATTAGCGTTATGACGTTTCACAACACCTAGGCGGATACCGATTGGATGAACCTTCTGACCCATATCAAACCCCTACCTTAACGGTGATGTGACAAGTACGCTTAGTAATACGATCCGCACGGCCTTTAGCACGTGGCAGAATACGTTTAAGGCTTACACCTTCATCAACGTAAATCGTTGTTACTTTAAGCTCATCAACATCTAAGCTATTGTTATGTTCAGCATTTGCGACAGCAGATTCGAGTGCTTTTTTAACAAGCACAGCTGCTTTCTTATTACTGAAGTTCAAAATATCAAGTGCGCGTGCAATCGATTTACCACGGATCAAATCAGCAACTAAACGTGCTTTTTGCGCCGAGATAGCGGCACCGCGTAATTTAGCAGTTACTTCCATCATAGCACCTATTAACGTTTAGACTTCTTATCAACACCGTGACCACGATAGGTACGAGTTGGCGCGAATTCACCGAGTTTATGACCAACCATATG
>DAOMAH010000123.1:0-5532 GCA_035426725.1 Acinetobacter sp. | reverse complement strand
CATTGACGGTGACCTTGTTGCTTACGATAGTGCTTACGACGACGCATTTTGATGATGCGAATTTTGTCGTGACGACCATGGCTAACTACTTCTGCAGTTACTTTTGCGCCAGCAACAACTGGAGCACCGATTTGAATGCTTTCGCCATTCACAACCATTAATACATCATCAAACGTAATAGTCGCGCCAGTTTCAGCTTTCAATAATTCTACTTTAAGGGTTTCACCCTCAACTACACGGTGCTGTTTACCACCGCTTTGGATTACTGCGTACATAATGTACTCCAACATGCCCGTGTCGTCGTGCCGATAAAGGAATATACCGAGCTTAAGACGAACGCCACTGGGGTTATATAAGGGGACAAATTTTAAGTGAATTTCGAGCAAACAACAAGTGATTTTGCATAAATGCAGCAAATGAAGAAGCTCACTTGGTTTTTTTAATAAAATCAATTAGATTGATCACGCATTGTTTTGATTGCTTCTCATCAAAATTTGCAATACATTTTTAAAAACAAATTGCGACCATAATAAACTGTGCATTTACACATTTATAAGTAAAGTCATAACGCGATTCTAAGAAAAGCTCATTGATGAATCGAAAGTGACGTACAAAAATGCATCATCCTGATTTTAAATGAATGTTTCGGTCATTGAGTTCACAGTTTGGCAACCCATTACTTGATACAATTTACATTACCGCCCATCTATACAGGTTATTCGTCTTATGGTTATCGATTTTAAGCAAGACATTCTCTCCCCTGTTGCTACCGATTTTGCTGCAATGGATCATCTCATTAATGAGGGAATTAGCTCTAAAGTCGGTTTGGTCATGTCGGTCAGCAAACATGTGGTGGAAGCAGGCGGTAAACGTATGCGCCCGATTATGTGTTTATTGGCGGCGCGTGCTTGTGGTGCAAGTAATATGCAACATGCACAACATTTGGCTGCCATTATAGAAATGCTGCATACCGCAACTTTAGTGCATGATGATGTGGTCGATGAATCTAATTTACGTCGTGGTCGCCCGACGGCCAATGCCACATGGAATAACCAAACAGCTGTTTTAGTCGGTGATTTCCTGATTGCACGCGCATTCGATCTTTTGGTCGATTTAGGCAACATGACTTTATTAAAAGATTTCTCTGCGGGAACTTGTGAAATTGCCGAAGGCGAAGTTTTACAACTGCAATCGCAACATCAACCTGATACGACCGAAGCAACTTATCTCAAAATTATTCACGGTAAAACTTCACGTTTATTTGAATTGGCAACTGAGGGTGCAGCGATTTTGGCAGGCACTGAACAGTACCGTGAACCTTTACGTCGTTTTGCTGGGCATTTTGGTAATGCCTTTCAAATTATTGACGATATTTTAGACTATACGTCGGATGCTGAAACATTAGGTAAAAATATAGGTGATGATTTAATGGAAGGTAAGCCTACTTTACCGTTAATTTCAGCATTAGCTCATTCCACTGGCGATGATCATGCGATTATTCGCCGTAGTATTGCCACAGGTGGAATTGAGCATTTGGATAAAGTCATTGAGATTGTGCATCATTCAGGTGGCTTAGACTATTGTCAACAACGCGCCCAACAAGAAACTGAAGCGGCATTAAATGCCTTAGATGCTTTACCTGACAATGAATATCGCCAAGCACTCATCAATTTGACTTTAATGGCCTTACATCGACTTCAATAATTCATGTTATGAGTGTCTATGCATTTAAATTTATCTGATTTATTTTTAAAAATGCAGGAACAGCTTCAATTGGCTGATCCTGTCGCTGAAGAACGTGTACTTCAAGAAAATCTTCTGATTAACTTAGTTAATTTCCTACGACCACAAAACCCAAAAGACCCAGAAGAAATTAAATTCAAGTTTCAATCTCTCATTGAAACTCTGCTCAATACGCCTACCGCAGCCACTATTTTTCAAAACTTTTTATTTAAAGTGATGAGTCAGTACAAACAAGTGAGTTTGTATGCAGACAGTGGCATCCTTTCATTGGATGGCTTTTGGAATCAATTTACCCAACGTTTGGGCATGCATTTTTTACCGTTAATTGAAGATGAAAATCAGTTCAAAACTTTAATTGGTAAAATTTTTCATCAACCAACTGACAGTGAATGGTTGAGTTTAATTACGCAGCAAGATTGGAGCCGTCTGTGTCACTTACTTACACAAAGCCACGTCAATTCGCTTGAAAAACAAATTTCTAAAGGCGAATTAATCAAAGCAATTACAGTGTTGTCATATCGAATCAGCGGTATAGGTTTATATCCTGAGTTTATTAATGCCCTGCCCGATTTAACCGAATATGAATCTCCGTTTTTGGTACAAAATCGAGAAATTATCGATTTTATCGAAAGCTATAAATCTGTACTTTCCCCACAAGACGATATGTTCCTGTTTCAATCCTCTGATATCTCTCAAGCTTTAGTGATGCTCGATCAATGTCGAGAGGTGGTACTCAAAATTCGCCGTGCAACCAAACGCATCGGCGTGAGTATGAGTTTGACCTATCTGTTGTCTTTGTTGGAACAAGCTATAGACCGGATTGAACTATTGCTCAACATTTTAGTCAGCTCAGATGAGAACCGATTTGCAGCATTGCACGATCTAACGGTTGATTTAACCAAAGCACATTATGATGAAAAAAGTGTTCGCCATTTACTCAGCTCAACCAGTGAACTCATTGCCTTACAAGTTACTGAAAATGCCAGTAAAACAGGCGAACATTATGTCAGTACAGACAAAGCTGGCTTTTTAGGCATGTACAAAGCTGCGGCAGGTGCAGGCGTCATTATTGCCACGATGGCGAGTTTAAAAATCCTGTCTGCCCGTTTGTTGCTTGCTCCACTCTTGCAAGCTTTTCTTTTTAGTATGAACTATGCTTTTGGTTTCATACTCATCCATGTGTTGCATTTTACCGTTGCCACCAAACAACCTGCCTTAACAGCAGCAGCCCTAGCATCCACTGTACAACAGCAAAAAGGCAATAAAACGGCGCAAATAGCTGAATTGGCAGCATTGATTATTAATATTATTCGGACGCAGTTTGTTGCTATTTTAGGCAATATCTCGATTGCGATACCTACTGCAGCACTTATTACATTTTCGTGGCAATATTTTGTCGATGAGCCACTGCTTAGTCCTACTCGAGCGACGGCTTTATTACATAGTTTAGATCCATTTACTTCACTTGCGATTCCACACGCTGCGATTGCAGGCGTATGTTTATTTTTATCTGGATTGCTTGCAGGCTATTTCGATAATTTAGCGGTGTATCGCAAAGTTGGGCCACGCTTAAAACAACACCGACGTTTAAAACATTGGATGGGGCAAGCCCGACTAGACAAATTCGCCAATTATATTGAAACCAATTTAGGTGCATTAGCGGGTAATTTCCTGTTCGGTGTAATGCTAGGAAGTATGGGAACACTTGGCTTTATTTTGGGACTTCCGATTGATATCCGTCATATTGCCTTTGCTTCAGCGAATTTTATTCACGGCTTAATGACGGTGAACTCTCCCGATATTGGCTTGGTGATCCTGTCTTTTCTTGGCGTCATTATGATTGGTTTAACCAATTTATTCGTGAGTTTCACTCTTACCATTATTGTCGCTTTACGTGCACGTCGAGTTCGTTTTGTACAATGGAAACCATTGGCAAAACTGGTTTTGACCCATTTCATCACTCGCCCAAGTGATTTCTTTTGGCCACCCAAGCAACATGTTCAGGTAGATCGCGAATATGAAGACAGTTAAAACGTCAATAATCGATCTAAATTGTTAAGTTTTTCTACTAATCATAAAAAAATCAAAAAATGAAATTATCATAAAAGTTAAAGACTTGACCAAAAGTGTACTCGCGAGTACACTTTGAAATAAGCAATAAACTCACAGATTGGTCAAGCAATTCATGGGATACACATGCCATACCTACTGCTTTGTATTGGTTGCATTTTTTTAGGATTGAGCCTGTTCGGATTGCTGAATTCCAACGTTTCAATTTTAGAGATTCACACTGTTCAGAGCTTATCTGAACAGCATATATGGGGACTTGACCAAATCGCGATTGGGCTGTCACGCATAGGTGGAATGCCTTTTTTACTATTTTTAATGCTAATTTTGTGTTGTTATCAAAGTTGGGTTAAAAATTACAAAACTGTGTGCTTTATCGGATTAAGCGTGGTTGGCAGTATTGGCATTGGTTGGCTGATGAAATGGATCGTAGGTCGCCCAAGACCCGCTGAAATTTTTCATTTAGTCCAAAGCTATGGTGACTCCTTCCCAAGCGCCCATAGCCTGTACGCTGCCACACTTGCGAGTTTAGCCATATTGCTGTTTCAGCAACACAGATATCGTATTCCTGTCACAATTTTTTCAATGATGTGGCTGATAATGATGGGGATATCAAGAGTTTATGCAGGGGTTCATTATCCAACGGACATTCTTGCAGGTTGGGGAATTGGATTGATTTGGACCTCATTGCTTTGGTTCTGGCTGTATCAAAGTAATGTAAGCAACAATTTATTTTCAGATAAAAAATCATAAATGAGGTGGAAGAATGATGTCGGCTAAGCTTTGGGCACCTACCCTAACTGCTTGCGCATTGGCAACGAGCATTGCGCTAGTTGGTTGTAGCAAAGACCCTAAAGATGCACAGCAAGGTGCTGCTGCACAAAAAATGCCACCTGCGGAAGTGGGTGTCATTGTTGCACAACCACAAACTGTTGAACAAAGTATGGAACTTTCAGGTCGAACCGCGGCTTACCAAATTTCAGAAGTTCGCCCACAAACTGGTGGTGTTATTTTAAAACGTTTATTTGCTGAGGGCAGTTTTGTTCAGGCAGGTCAAGCTTTGTATCAAATTGATGCCAATACCAATCGTGCATCGGCAGACAGTGCTCGTGCAAGTGTGTTGCGCCAACAAGCCAATTTAAACGCCTTACGTGTTAAAGAAGGTCGTTATCGTCAATTGGTCGGTACGAACGCAGTTTCCAAACAAGAGTATGACGATATTCATGCGCAAGTGTTGTTGGCAGAAGCGGATGTAGCAGCTTCGCAAGCGGCACTTAAAAATGCTGAAATTAACTTGGCTTATTCAACTGTTCGTGCGCCGATTTCAGGTCAATCAAGTCGTTCATCGGTCACACCTGGCGCCTTGGTTACAGCAAATCAAGCAGATGCTTTAGTGACGATTCAACAACTTGACCCGATTTATGTTGATATTAATCAATCTAGTGCTGAATTGTTACGTCTGCGCCAACAACTTAGTAAAGGCAGCTTAAACAATAGCAATAACACCCGCGTAAAAATCACTTTAGAAGATGGTTCTGATTACCCGATTGAAGGGCAATTGGCGTTTTCTGATGCCAGTGTCAATCCAGATACAGGCACTGTGACGTTGCGTGCTGTGTTCTCGAATCCGAACCATTTGCTACTTCCGGGTATGTATGCAACAGCTAAGATTTCACAAGGCGTGTTGCCAAATGCTTACTTGGTTCCTCAAGCGGCAATTTC
>DAOMAH010000122.1:0-5561 GCA_035426725.1 Acinetobacter sp. | reverse complement strand
TCAGACAGTGCATTCCAGCCCTTAACCGCCACATGACCATTGGTTTCTGGCGCAAGCATCAAAATCATTTCTGACGCATTCACCGCCGTGTTCAGGCGTGGTTGACCTTGCGCAATGTTTAGCTCAGTGACACGGTGGTTTAAATCACCCAGCTGCTTCACTTCGGTTTTCATATCCCAGTTTAAGCCTTTTGAACCGTTGCCCAATTGCTCTAACAATGGTCCTACCGCCGTAAATTTGGCATAAGTGTTTGGATAATCGCGCTCAACGATTTTAATCATCGGGCAGTTTTTACCCGGAACGGGTTTTTCGCCTGCGGTTTTCCAATCGGTACCACCAAATGGCTGCGCCAATTCTCCTGGGGTATCATGTTGCATTGGATAGGTCACCACGTCAGTTTCAACGCCTAAATGACCTTTTGAAATGATAGAAAATGCTTTAGAAATTCCTTTATAAATTTCCCAATCGGTTTTGGATTCCCATGCAGGATCTGTTGCCGCCGTGAGTGGATGAATAAACGGATGCATGTCAGAAGTATTCATGTCATCTTTTTCATACCATGTGGCCGTTGGCAACACGATGTCAGAATACAAACACGTGGAAGACATGCGGAAATCGAGCGTCACCACCAAATCTAATTTGCCAGTTGGACCTTTTTCTACCCAATCGACTTCTTTCGGTTGTAAATGGCCAGCAGGGTTTTCTGCATTCATCAGGCCGTTTTTGGTACCCAAGAAGTACTTGAGCATGTATTCATGGCCTTTACCTGATGAACCCAAGAGGTTTGAGCGCCAGATAAACATATTGCGCGGAAAATTCACTGGATTATCGGGTGCTTCGCAAGAAAAACGTAAGCTGCCATCTTCAAGCGAATCCACCACATATTCTTCAATGCCTTTGCCGCTTGCTTTGGCCTGCTCAGCAATCAGTAAAGGATTGCGGTTGAGCTGCGGTGCGGATGGCAACCAGCCTGCGCGCTCTGCCCGAATATTGTAGTCAAGCATGTGCTCAGGGAAATCTGCCTTATTGGCATTGGGAGACAGAATTTCATGGGCAGAAATGGTTTCATGGCGCCACTGCGAACTGTGTTCATAAAAGAAACTGGTACCTGCCATTTGACGTGGTGGACGATGCCAATCAAGCGCAAATGCCAATGGTAACCAACCAGTTTGAGGGCGCAGTTTTTCCTGACCCACATAGTGCGCCCAGCCACCGCCTGATTTACCAATACAACCACACAGCATCAGCATGTTAATTACACCGCGATAGTTCATATCGAGGTGATACCAGTGGTTCATACCCGCGCCAATAATAATCATCGACTTGCCATGCGTTTTATGCGCATTTTCAGCAAACTCACGCGCCACTTGAATAACTTTTTCGCGGCTTAAACCTGTGATTACTTCTTGCCATGCGGGTGTACCAGGAACATTGGCGTTGTCATAATCATCAGTCACATGGTTACCACCAACACCATTATCCACACCAAGGTTTGCAACGGTTAAATCAAATACAGTGGCAACAATGGCAGTTGTGCCATCAGCAAGCGTAATGGTTTTACATGGCACGGTTTTTTGTTGTAGTGCATCACCTGGCACAGAGTTAAAGTGTGGGTGCTCAACATGACCGAAATAATCAAAAGCAACGACACAGGTTTCATGACTGTCTTTTAAGGTTAAAGTCAGGTCAATGTCTTCGCCTGTTGTTCCGTTCTTTTGTTCAATATTCCATTTGCCCTTTTCGCCCCAGCGATAGCCAATGGAACCTTGCGGAGACACCAGCTCACCATCATTGTTTAAGCCAATGGTTTTCCATTCGGGATTATTTTCTTGGCCTAAATTATCAACCAAATCAGACGCACGCAAATAACGGCCAGGGCGACGTGAACCTTCATCGCCTTCCAACATCACTAGAATCGGCAAGTCGGTATAACGCTTGGCGTAATCTATAAAATAATCACTCGGCTGCTTTAAATAAAAATCTTTGATAATGACGTGACAAAATGCCTGCGCCAATGCAGCATCAGTACCTTGCTTTGGATTCAACCACAGATCGGTCAGCTTGGATATTTCAGCATAGTCAGGGGTGATCGAAACGGTTTTGGTGCCCTTATAACGCACTTCGGTAAAGAAATGCGCATCAGGGGTACGTGTTTGTGGCACGTTTGAACCCCACGCAATAATATAATCAGAGTTATACCAATCAGCAGACTCAGGCACGTCAGTTTGCTCACCCCACACCATTGGTGAGGCAGGTGGAAGATCGCAATACCAATCATAAAATGACAGGCAAACGCCACCAATGAGTGACAAATAACGAGTACCTGCCGCGTAACTGACCATCGACATCGCTGGAATTGGTGAGAAACCCACAATACGATCAGGGCCATACACTTTGGCAGTGTAGACATTACTTGCCGCAATAATCTCGTTCACTTCCGCCCATGTGGAACGGATAAAACCACCTAAACCACGTTTAGATTTATACTGCTCAGCTTTTAATGGGTCTTCAACAATACTTCCCCACGCATCGACTGGATCGGCATGCTGGGCTCTTGCTTCACGCCATAATTTTAATAAAGGGCTACGTACTTTCGGATATTTCACGCGGTTGGCTGAGTACATATACCAGCTATAGCTGGCACCACGAGGACAGCCGCGTGGCTCATGATTTGGTAAGTCAGGACGAGTTTCTGGATAATCAGTTTGCTGGGTTTCCCATGTGATCAGACCATTTTTAACATAAATCTTCCATGAGCATGAGCCTGTGCAGTTAACACCATGGGTGGAGCGCACGATTTTGTCATATTGCCAACGGCTACGATACACATTTTCCCAATCCCGAGATTCATCACGAATCTCGCCGTGTCCATCAGCGAATTCTCCCTTTTTACGTTTAAAAAAACGGAATTGGTCGAGTAAATGGCTCATTTCGCTATCCTCTATGATGTTGTTGCCTATGGTGTTATTTAGAGTGAAGCGCAAAGGGAGCTTCTCTATGTACATAAGCCGTAAATACTATTTCGTATCATCATTTTAGGAGGGGCGTAACAATCTTACTATTATCTAACATGAGCACAGCACTACCACCTTAGTAGTAGTGGTTGATTAGCCCTATAACTGAAGTCGCTGCATCAAAAAGCAAAATAATAATTAAATCAGGCCAAACCAAATAGAACAGAACTACTTTTGCAAAAAAATGCCACTTACCTGAGTAAGCAGCATGATTAACACAGCTTGTACTGATGCTGGTAGTGCCTGCCTAAGCAGTAATGCACTACTTTGATTTTATATACACTAATCGCAATAAGAAACTAGCAAGGGTACTCGGCATGTTTACGCTTGTAATACCACCATGTCAGCACAATGCAAATGATATAAAAGCCAATTAACGCCATAAACGTGCCATCAATTCCAAGCCCAGAACCAAACATTTTGGGCACAAAGAAGGCACCGTAAGCGGCAATGGCTGAGGTAAAACCAACCACTGCTGCGGACTCTTTACGAATTTCGATAAACAACGGTTCGGTGCCTATTTTAGTTGGCTCCATGCGCTCATGAAAAGTTCTAAAAATGACAGGAATCATGGTGAACGTAGACCCATTACCAATGCCAGTGGTGATAAATAACACCATAAAGCACAGAAAGTATCCTGCAAAACTACCTGCACTGGTTTCACTGGGTAAAAAATACATTACCCCGAGTACCGCCAGAACCATCACAATATAATTCCAAAAGGTCACTGTTGCACCGCCCAACTTATCAGACGCCCAGCCGCCAACGGGACGAAAAAGCGCACCGACTAATGGACCCAAAAATGCAAATTTCAGCGCATCGATCATTGGAAATGAATTTTTAATCAACATTGGAAAAGCAGCAGAAAAACCAATAAATGAACCAAAGGTTGCCATGTACAAAATACACATGATCCAATTGTGTTTACGCTTAAAAATAATAGATTGATCTTTAAACGAGGCTTTGGCAGTCGCGATATCATTCATTCCAAACCATGCAAGTACAGAGAATAAAATG
This sequence comes from Acinetobacter sp., assembly GCA_035426725.1. Lineage (GTDB taxonomy): Bacteria > Pseudomonadota > Gammaproteobacteria > Pseudomonadales > Moraxellaceae > Acinetobacter. The sequence goes on along the minus strand of DAOMAH010000122.1, from coordinate 1,530 downwards.
ATAAACGGCACCCAAATAAAGCCAGCATTTTGTAGGTAAAAGTGCTTGCCCGACTCTGCAATCTGCGCATCGCCGCCCAAGCTACCAAAGACTGCGAATAAAATAATTACGGGCACCAAGAACTGCATGACTGATACACCTAAATTACCCAGACCCGCATTTAAACCAAGTGCTGTGCCTTGCTCCGATTTAGGGTAGAAAAAAGAGATATTTGACATGGAAGAAGCAAAATTGCCACCACCAAAGCCGCACAGCAAGGCAATAATGGCGAAAATCATAAACGGTGTATCAGGATTTTGAACCGCAAAACCCATCCATAAGGCAGGAATAAGGAGCGATGCCGTTGAAATGGCAGTCCAGCGACGACCACCGAAAATAGGCACCATAAACGAATAAAAAATTCGTAATGTGGCACCTGATAAACCTGGCAATGCAGCTAACCAAAAAAGTTGCCCGCCATCAAACTTAAAACCAATTTCTGGAAGACGTACAATCACCGCGCTCCACACCATCCATACCGCAAAGGCAAGTAACAAAGCAGGGATAGAAATCCATAAGTTTCGACGCGCAACTTTTTTACCGCCTTCCTCCCAAAACTCTGGTACTTCAGGGCGCCAGTCAGTGATGAGCTTGCCGCCTTTAAAATCGCTATTCGTGCCCATGCTGTTCCTCACTTAAAATCACTTATAGCGCTAAACCCGCATAAACAACAGGTATCACAACACAGACGCCTAAATAATTTAAACGCCTATTCAAGATTCCCTGTTTGTTAGCTCAAAAAAGAGCGGGGTTAGCAAAAAATGTTAACTTAAGGTAATTTGTTATCAGTGTTATTAGTATTAATACATAGTGGTACATTGATCGCTTAAAGGAGTATATTGGAGCGAGATGAATCGATGAAAAGTCTTGATCTAAGCTTTTTGAGCTAAGCTTACAGTCAGATTTTTTAAAATTTTATTTGTTTATCAATTCAAATTTTTAGATAGAGAAAAGTTTATTCATGGTAAGTAGCACCCGACACAATGATAAATAAAATACGACCACATTCTTTGCCGCTTTATGCTTGGGCTGCCGCATTAACCATCTCTATTTTATGCTGTTTATCTGCGTTAGGCGGTGGCATGCTGGCTTGGGTGTCAGAAGCAGATGCACAAGCCATTGACACAGCTGGCTCAATACGCATGGCTGCTTACCAGATCAATTTTCAGCTCGCCACCAATTTTGCAGTTAATCTTCCTTTTGACTTAAACACTGATGCTACCAATCATCAAAATAAAGCGATCAGTGAATCAAACTCTATTAATCAACCAACGTCTCAAAAAGTAACTATTCTTATTGAAGACATGGAAAATAGACTGGCAAAACTAGATGCTTACCAACTAACTAACGCTAATGACAGTCAGGCAATTGATAGTCAGCTAACACAAATACACCGTCAATGGTTAGATAGTTTAAAACCTGCTTTAATGTCGCAAGATAAACAAAAATTTTACATCGATTCAATTGATTATATTAAAAAAGTAGATCGTT
>DAOMAH010000121.1:0-5573 GCA_035426725.1 Acinetobacter sp. | reverse complement strand
ACCCAAGTGCGATTTTGCCACGGTGGATCATGACGTACATGTTGCGTATGACCACAAGCGAGATCAGCAACCCATGAGCAGCACTGCTGCGCAAGGTCTTCATCAAGATGAAATCCAACAATCGCTTGCTGCATTTATTCACTCAAACTTTCGAGTTTAGAATCCTCTAAACCCTTTAAAAAACGATGGCAAAGATTATGAATTGCCACCAAATCATTCGGGTCAACACCTAAAGAGCAGGCGAGCTTAAACGGAATCAACGTAATTTCATCTTTTGCAGACAGCGCTTTTTCAAGCAAGATCACTTTTTTCATGCGTTCATCTTCTTTCACCGCAACACGCATTAAGAAGTGTTTCTCTTCCAGTTTTTTAATAATTGGCGTCAGCGTTCCCGAATCAAAAAAGGTTTTTTGCCCAATTTCAGACAAAGTCACATTGTCCTTTTCATACAAAGCCAGTAACACAATAAATTGCGGATAGGTCAGGTCGTATTCCAAAAGCAAGGGGCGATATTGACGAATCATCGCATTGGTTGCGGAATACATGGCAAAACACACTTGATTATCCAAGTAAGAAAATTCAGACATGTTTCGCTCCTCAACGTCATCTTTTCGAACTCACAGTATAGTTTGATTAAGAGGAGAAGTATATTGTGCATAATTAACTTGTGCACAAGATAGATGTGTGCAATATTAATAGCCATGAAGAAATAACTGAACAAAGTGAGATGTTGCATGACCACGATTTATGATTTTCAGGCTGAACTGTTAGAAGGTGAGCAAAAGAACCTTGCAGACTATCAAGGCAAAGTTTTATTGGTGGTAAATACCGCAAGTCAATGTGGCTTAACGCCACAATTTGAAGGTTTTGAAAAGCTATATCAGGACTATCAACAACAAGGTTTAGTGATTTTAGGTTTTCCATGTAACCAGTTTGCCAACCAAGACCCATCGAGCAATGAAGAAATCGGTAGCTTCTGCCAACGCAACTATGGCGTGTCGTTCCCCATGTTTGCCAAAGTCGATGTAAATGGCTCAAGCGCACATCCGCTGTATAAGTATTTGACTGCTGAAGCCAAAGGCATTTTAGGCAGTGAAAGCATTAAATGGAATTTCACCAAATTTTTGATTAATCAAAATGGCGAAGTCATCAAACGTTACTCTCCAACCACCAAACCTGAAAAAATCGCCAAAGATATTCAAAAATTATTGGCATAAGTTCAATGTGAAATTGAATACTTGAGAAATTACTGGTATCGACATCATCGACCAGTAATCTTTTATTGAGCGTTTAAGATTAATTAACGCTTTAAATGAAATAACGTGTAGTGATCTGAATAAATTAGAATTTTTTATAATTAAGAATTACATAACTTGCGCAACCATAAAGTTAAAACTTCGCTATACTTTTGCCAAGATTAAAAAATTTGGTGTCAGATGATGCGTGTACTGGTAGTGATGGATCCAATTGAAACGGTGAATCTCAAGAAAGATTCGACGATGGCAATGCTTTGGGCGGCAAGCCGTCGTGGTCATGAATTGGGCTATGCATTACAACACGATTTATATATCGAGCAGGGCAAAGCCTTTGGTCTAATCTCCCCCTTAAAAGTGTTTGAAGATTACGACCATTATTATGAGTTGGGCGAGAAGCGCAAAGAATCATTGGCTGACTACGATGTGGTGTTGATGCGTAAAGACCCACCGTTTGATATGAACTTTGTCTATACTACCTATATTTTGGAACAAGCAGGGCGTGAAGGCGCGTGGATTATCAACAAACCACAATCGCTACGTGACTGTAATGAAAAGCTATTCGCCACTCAATTTCCAGAGTTACAAGTACCAACTTTGGTGACTTCACAGCAAAGTTTGATTCGTGAATTTATCAAAGAACACGGTGATGTCATCGTCAAACCGCTCGATGGTATGGGGGGGATGGGAATTTTCCGTTTGTATCAAGATGGGGTCAATATCGGCTCGACGCTAGAAATGCTCACCGAAATGGGCACTTGCCCAATCATGGCGCAGCGTTATATTCCTGAAATTGTCGAAGGTGATAAACGTATCTTGATGGTCAATGGTGAGCCTATTCCATATTGCTTGGCACGTATTCCACAAAATGGTGAGGTGCGTGGTAATTTGGCAGCAGGTGGTTTAGGGCAAGCGCGCCCATTGACTGAAAATGACAAAGCCATTGCAGCTAAAGTTGGGCCATTTTTGCGTGAAAAAGGGCTGATCTTTGTCGGCTTAGACGTGATTGGTAATTATGTCACTGAAATTAATGTCACCAGTCCCACCTGTATTCGTGAGATTGATGCGCAGTTTGGCACTTCAATTGCCGATGATTTATTTGCAGTGTTAGAAGCAGGTTTGAAAACCCAATAAACATCATTCATTGACCCAATTGCCCATTTTAATTGCACCTTATTTTGCGAGAGAATGGGCAATCCGTCATAGACAGTACCTTGTTTTTAACGAACAATTAAAAAAAGCCCCGCTTTCTGTAGTAAACAGGTGAAATTCGCTTTTCGTGAATGAAGCTTTAGGATTAGAATAACTCTCGAAAACAATAGACCATTGCCGCTTTTTTGAGTTGAAGAATTAGACCGTGACCCATTCACCCAATAACACTCCTAAACACGTCATGATGATGGCTGCTGGTACAGGCGGACACGTTTTTCCTGCGCTTGCGGTTGCCAAAAAATTACAACAAGATGGTTGCCAAGTATCGTGGTTGGCAACGCCATCGGGTATGGAAAATCGCTTACTCAAAGAGCAAAATATTGCGATTTATCAGATTGATATTCAAGGTGTGCGTGGCAATGGCATCGTGCGTAAATTGGCTGCCCCATTTAAAACATTAAAAGCCACGTTCAGCGCGATGCGCTATATGAAACAACTCAAGATTGATGCTGTCGCAGGTTTTGGTGGATATGTCGCTGGGCCAGGTGGTTTGGCGGCACGAATTTTAGGAATTCCAATTTTAATTCATGAGCAAAATGCCGTTGCAGGTTTTACCAATACACAGTTGTCACGCATAGCCACAACCGTGTGTCAGGCGTTTCCAAATACGTTTCCAACCCATGATAAAATCGTGACCACAGGAAATCCTGTGCGTGCAGAAATTACGGCAATTTCACCACCTTCGCAACGTTATCAAGCGCGTGAGCAGGCGCAACAAGTACTGAATATTTTGATCGTGGGAGGTTCATTGGGTGCACAAGCCCTGAATGAACGTTTGCCTGAAGCCTTAAAGAAGCTCACAGTTCCAATCAATGTCTTTCACCAATGTGGTCAAAATCATCAAGAAGTTACACGTGCGCGTTATCAAGGTGCATCTGATAGTTTAAATGTTGAAGTTGAGCCTTTTATTCAAGATATGGCAAAAGCCTATAGTGAAGCGGATTTGATTATTTGTCGTGCGGGCGCTTTAACGGTGACGGAAGTTGCCACCGCAGGCGTGGCGGCGGTATTTGTCCCGTTACCAATCGCAGTGGATGACCATCAAACCGCCAATGCCAAGTTCCTTGCCAATGCAGGTGCGGCTGAAATTTGCCAGCAAGTCGAGATGACGCCAGCAGTTTTAGACGAGTTATTAGGTAGATTACTCCATCGTCAGTTATTATCTGAAATGGCAAGCAAAGCACGTCAACAAGCACAACCGAATGCAACACAGCATGTGGTTGATCTAATTAAAAAATTGTAATTCGAGTTGATCTATGTCTCCAACTAATGCAAACCAAGCCAAAAAGCTGATTAAAGTGCCAGAAATGCGCCGTATTAAACATATCCATTTTGTTGGGATTGGCGGTGCGGGGATGTGTGGTATTGCTGAAGTGTTAGCAAACCAAGGCTATAAAATTTCAGGTTCGGACATTAAAGCGTCGAAGACCACGGCACAACTCGAAGCCAATGGCATCAAGGTTTATATTGGGCACTCGGCGGATAATATTAAAAATGCCAATGTGCTTGTGGTTTCAACCGCAATTGATCCTGAAAATCCAGAGATTAAAGCTGCGATTGAACACCGCACGCCAATCGTACGCCGTGCGGAGATGTTGGGTGAATTGATGCGTTATCGTCATGGCATTGCCGTGGCAGGCACGCATGGTAAAACCACGACAACCAGTTTATTGACCACCATGTTGGCAGAAGAAAATCTTGATCCAACTTATGTGATTGGTGGTTTGCTCAATAGCACAGGGGTGAATGCTGCGTTAGGCGAAAGCCGTTTTATCGTGGCAGAAGCTGATGAATCTGATGCCTCATTTTTGTATTTACAGCCGATGGCAGCGATTGTCACCAATATTGATGCTGACCACATGGATACCTATGAGGGCAGCTTTGATAAGCTAAAAGATACCTTTATTCGGTTCTTACATAATTTGCCATTCTACGGTTTGGCAGTGGTCTGTGGTGATGATGCCAATATTCGTGAGATTATGCCGCGGATTGGTCGTCCTGTGATTACATATGGTTTTAATGAAGATAATGACATTCGTGCGATTGATGTCGCGCAGGAAGGCATGCAATCGCATTTTACTGTGCTACGTAAAGATCGTGAACCCTTGCGTGTGACCATCAATCAACCCGGTTTGCATAACGTATTGAATGCGTTGGCAGCTATTGGCGTGGCAACCGATGAAGGTGTTTCCGATGGTGCGATTTGCCGCGCTTTAGAAGGCTTTAGTGGCGTCGGTCGTCGCTTCCAAGTTCAGGGTGAGTTTGAAGTTGGCGGAGGTTTGGTGAAATTGGTCGATGACTATGGGCATCATCCAAAAGAAGTGGAAGCCACTATTAAAGCTGCGCGTGCTAGCCATCCAGATCGTCGTTTGGTGATGTTGTTCCAACCACATCGCTTTAGTCGTACCCGTGATTGTTTTGATGATTTTGTAGAAGTGCTATCTCAGGTCGATCAATTATTATTGTTGGATGTTTATTCCGCAGGTGAAAAGCCAATCGTGGGTGCGGATAGTCGCACGTTGGCACGCAGTATTCGTTTACGTGGTGAAGTCGAGCCGATTTTGATTGATCTGGTAGATGGCAACTTGCCGAGCGTTCTACAAAAAGTGTTACAAGCCAATGACCTGTTGCTTACACAAGGCGCGGGTAACGTCGGGGCAGTTTCGGTAGAATTGGCTCAGCATCGCTTATATGCGAAATAGTTTTAGAAAATCCCTCCCATCCTCCCTTTAGCAAAGGGAGGGGTTCCCCTCTTTATTAAAGAGGGATAGGGAAGATTTAAAGAATTTAGAAAAGTTTTTAAAGGAAATAAACGTGTCAAATGCTGCAAAATTCGGCAAAGTTGCTGTGTTATTGGGTGGGAAATCCGCTGAACGTGCTGTGTCATTGGACAGTGGTCAAGCTGTTTTAGAAGCGCTATTGCGTTCGGGCGTACAAGCAGAAGCATTTGACCCACAACAGCGCAGTGTGACTGAACTGGTTGGTTATGATCGCGCTTTTATCGTGTTGCACGGTCGTGGCGGTGAAGATGGTCAGATTCAAGGCGTATTGGAATGGTTGAATATTCCTTATACCGGTACTGGCGTGCAAGGCTCCGCCATTGGTATG
>DAOMAH010000120.1:0-5575 GCA_035426725.1 Acinetobacter sp. | reverse complement strand
ATTGCGTAACCTGAGTGCGTCGAACTCAGGTTATTTATATAAGGTGCTTTTTAAAAGACAGGGCTTTGATACGGCTATACGGCGTTTTAAGCCGCTTCGGTGCTGTGTGTTTTTACAGTCAGATAGGCATCCAAAGCTTCTGTTTCTTTTTGCGTGAAACTCAAGCCCAATTTAGAACGTCTCCACAAGATATCTTGACTCGTCGTCGCCCATTCGATATCACACAAATAATCAACTTCATTCGCATATAAACCATGACCAATATGCTGACCAAGCTGCTGAACAGATGTTATTTCTCCCAAAACATTCCAAACACGTGAACCATAAGCAGAAGCCCAACGTTTTGCCAAAGCCTCAGAAGCATCTGTCACTTGTGCGCGAATTTCTTGCATAAGCTGCTCAACGGACTCCATATTTTCGCCGCCAGGCAAAGCTTGTGTTGCAGTCCAACTGCCCTGCATTTCAGGGAAAAATGTTTTAAGCTGTTGCATTGCAGATTCGGCCAACTTACGGTACGTGGTTAATTTCCCACCAAACACGGACAATAAAGGCGCTTGCTCGCCCTCACCTTTAGACAATGCCAAAGTATAATCACGTGTGACCGCAGACGGATTATCCGATTCATCATCACAAAGAGGACGCACGCCCGCAAAAGTGGAAACAATATCAGCTTGAACCAATTGCTTATTAAAATGCGCATTGCTGACAGCAATAAGATAATCAATTTCTTGTTGGGTAATTTTGACTTGCGCAGGGTCACCCTGATACTCATGATCAGTCGTTCCAATCATGGTGAAGTCATTTAAATATGGGATCGCAAATACGATACGGCGGTCATCATTTTGCATAATGAAAGCTTTTTCGCCTTCATATAGCTTCGGCACAATAATATGGCTACCTTGAATCAAGCGAATGCCATAAGGTGATTTTAACTGCAAATCATGCTGAATAAACTTCGCAACCCATGGGCCTGCTGCATTAACTAATGCTTTGGCTTTGATCTGGAATTGCCCTTGGGCATTTTCTAAATCAACAATCCAGTGTTGCTCTTCACGTCGCGCCGAAACACAACGTGTACGAGTCGAAATCTCTGCACCTTTTTCACGGGCATGCATCGCATTTAAAACCACGAGTCGTGCATCATCTACCGCACAATCTGAGTATTCAAAACCACGAGTAATCGCAGAATTTAATGGGCTATCTTCTTTAAAATAAACATTATTTGAACCCAATAATTTTTCACGTTTACCTAAATGATCGTAAAAGAATAGTCCAGTACGAATCAGCCATGCAGGACGTAAATGCGGGCGATGCGGCATAATAAACCGCATTGGTCGAATGATATGCGGTGCTTTTTCTAATAAAACTTCACGTTCAGCAAGCGCTTCACGCACCAAACGAAATTCTTTATGTTCCAAATAGCGTAAACCGCCATGAATCAGTTTACTACTGGCAGATGAAGTATGACTGGCTAAGTCATCTTTTTCACATAGAAATACAGACAAGCCTCGACCCGCCGCATCTGCAGCAATACCAACACCATTGATTCCACCACCAATGATTGCAAGATCATAAATTTCTTCATTTGCTTGGAGCAGCGTTTGCATAAATCACCACAATTTTTCATTTTATTTTCGATAATGAAAATTTAAACACACATAACGAAAATAAACAATAAGGTAATTTGCAAATAATGAAAATTATTTGTCATTTAACGATCAATTTTTCTATTTGATATTTTAGCGATGAAACCAATGTTTGCCTGAGATACAGCAAGATATGCACATAGCATGATGCGCACGTGATGTATAAAATGAACGATTTAGAATTTAATTTTCGAAAATGAATATTTAGCTTGCCACAATCAAATTAATGCTTAACTCACGAATGGTTTTCATATAAGGTTCAGCAGGTAGTAAATCAGTAAAAATACAATCCACCTCTTTTAAAGAACCTAAACGGATCATGGCATTACGGCCAAATTTACTATTATCCGCAGCAAGAAAAACTTGCCGAGCACTGGATACAATTTCTTGAGAAACGCAAACTTCCTGAAAATCAAAGTCTAAAAGTGTGCCATCTTCATCAATTCCACTGATTCCCATCAAAGCGTAATCCGCTTTAAATTGTTTAAAAAAGTCTGCTGTTGCTTGACCAATCACCCCGCCATCTGGACGAACTCGACCACTCGCAATCAGCACTTCAAAGTCTTCTTTGGCACTTAGAATTTTCGCCACATTTAAGTTATTGGTGATAACTCTCAAGCCTGTATGATTCAACAACGCATGTGCAATCGCTTCAGTTGTTGTTCCAATATTAATAAACAAAGAGGCATGATCAGGCACAGCTGCGGCAACAGCTTTAGCAATCCGTTGTTTTTCAACTAACATGTGCCCGACGCGCATTGTATATTCGGTATTTTCAACACTCGAATCATGCGCTGCGCCGCCATGATAGCGACGCAATAAGCCATCATCTGCCAATTGATTAATATCACGGCGGATAGTTTGCGGTGTGACATCGAAATATAGCGCCAGCTCATCAATACTGATGTAGCCACGTTCTCGCACTAATTCAAGCGTTTTTTGTTGCCGCACGATCAAGCTCATATCGCCATCCTATGTAATTTTAAGATTAAAGAGCGAGTAACTTATTCCTCAATCCAGTGACGCGTCCGCCCAACAGCCTTAAGCCAACCTTGATACATTTTTTCAGTCTGGTCAGGGCTACACTTTGGTTCAAAGGTTCGTTCAATCGACATACGCTTTTGCAATTCATCTAAATCTGACCAAAACCCAACGGCAAGACCTGCCAAAAATGCCGCCCCCATCCCCGTGGTTTCTTTCATCGCAGGTCGCTCGACCGCTGTAGATAAAATATCCGATTGGAATTGCATTAAGAAATTATTAGCGGTGACGCCGCCATCTACACGTAATGTCTGCAATTTAACGCCAGAATCTTGTTGCATTGCATCAAGTACGTCACGCGTTTGATAGGCAATTGACTCTAATGTTGCACGGATAATGTGCTCAATATTTACGCCACGCGTCAGCCCTAAAATCGCCCCACGAGCCGTCGCATCCCAATACGGCGCACCCAACCCTGTAAATGCAGGCACAACATATACCCCATTACTATCTTCAACTTTAGATGCATAATATTCAGAGTCGTATGAATCGTTGATGACTTTTAATTCATCACGCAACCATTGCACACAAGAGCCACCGTTGAACACTGCACCTTCGAGCGCGTAATTGACTTCCCCTTTAGCGCCACATGCAATTGTCGTAAGCAAGCCATGATTCGATTGCACCATGCTTTTACCTGTATTCATTAACAGAAAACAGCCTGTGCCATAAGTATTTTTTGCTTGTCCAACTTCAACGCACATTTGACCAAACAATGCAGCTTGCTGATCACCCGCAATACCTGCAATTGGAATTCCGATTTCTTGCCCGCTAATGGTGTGGGTATAACCATAGACTTCCGATGAACTTCGCACTTCTGGCAATAAGGCCTTAGGAATGTTTAAAGCCTTAAGTAATTTTTCATCCCACTCTAGCGTTTCGATGTTAAATAACATGGTACGTGACGCGTTGGTATAGTCAGTTACATGAACTTGACCATTGGTGAGTTTCCAAATCAACCACGTATCTACAGTACCGAAAAGTAATTCACCACGTTCAGCGCGCTCACGACTTCCCTCGACATGATCCAAAATCCATTTAATTTTGGTTCCCGAAAAATAAGGGTCAATCACCAAACCTGTGACTTTGCTAATATAATCATCCCATCCGTCTTGACGTAGTTGATTACAAATTTCATTACTTTGGCGGCTTTGCCACACGATTGCATTATAAATCGGCTTACCTGTGTGCTTGTCCCAAATGATGGTCGTTTCACGTTGGTTGGTAATCCCAATTGCCGCAATTTGATCACTCGAAATATTCGCTTGTGCTAAAGCCTCTACCCACACCGAACTTTGCGTTGCCCAAATTTCCATCGGATCATGTTCAACCCAACCCGGTTGCGGATATATTTGGGTAAATTCACGTTGAGCAATACTAATGACATTCGCATCGTGATCTAACACAATTGCACGTGAACTTGTTGTTCCTTGATCAAATGCAACCACATATTTTTTTGGGCTTTCTGTAGCAATCATGACATACCTGTATCGACTAGCTTTCTTAGAGATAGAGCTCAATACATTCACATTGATGAACATAATTTTCGCGAACTCAACAAAGCACAATCTTTGAAAAATAAAAACTTGCAAATTATAGGCATAATTGTTCGAAAACGAAAATATTTATTTAAATTCGAACTGCTTTTTAATGAATTATCTGATGAGTAAAGAATCCTAACAATTCAAAATTGCTTTTATGAGATACTAAACCTAGATATCACAGGACGATTGAAATGAGAAAAAACAATATATTCGTTATCGTAACTAGTTCAATTTTGTTGACCGCCTGTCAAAGCACACCTCATCACTACAATGGTACAACGGGCTATCAAATCGAAAATCAAACCGAAACGACTGCCACAATCGCCTATACCCTTGCGGCGCATAGTAACCGCGATGTTGATGAGAAAAAATTACAGCAGGCGTGTAAACAGGTTCTTGGCGCAGCGAAAAATTATCAAGTTTCCGTTTTGAATGTGAATGAAATTGTGAATCCAAGCAAACAAGAGCAATATGGCGTTCAATTGGGCAATAGCCGTGCAAAATTTGGTTTATCTAATTCGCCTGATTTAAATAACAGCGAAGGTTATGCGACTCGCCAAGCGCTAGAAACACGACCAAGCACGCTGAAAGTTGTTCGTTATACGTGCTCTTAATATCACAAAGTGCATTTGGAAATTAAAACGCTGTGATTACAGCGTTTTATAAAAACTCACATTTTTAAACTCTTTGGCTTCATCTAAATCTGGCCATGTTGTGGCGCTTCTCTCATCAATTTTCATATACTTGTGATGACTAAAGTTTTTGACGCGACTGTCTGCCACCCACACTTCTGCTGCAAACTTTAGAAACTCATCTAAAAAGAAGCGATTGCATTGGTCATATAACACATCCGCAGCAAGCAACACATCGACTTGTTCTGACTTATAGAGATCATCTGAATATTCCAACTCAACGTTATTCAGCAACGCATTTTCACGACAAGATTCAAGACTAATCGGATCAATATCACAGCAAATAACACGCTTTGCACCTGCCATTTTCGCAGCAATTGCAACTACGCCCGAACCTGCACCAAAATCTAAGACCACTTTATCTTTGACATGATGTGGTTCTGCCAATAACCATTGTGCCATTGCTAAACCCGACGCCCAGCAAAAAATCCAATATGGCGTTTCATTCCAAATACGTCGAATCACTTCATCATCTAAACGATCAGTGGAAAACACAGGTGGAATTAACCATAAAGAAATTGGCGTTTCAGGCAGTTGCTGAGCCAATAATTCAGTGTTTGGAATAACTTCATGTAAAGCGCGAAGTAATTGTTCTGGGGCTTTAGCAAATTGAAAGGTACAGCTCATATTCTTCTTTCATCAAATGCTTTAA
>DAOMAH010000119.1:0-5582 GCA_035426725.1 Acinetobacter sp. | reverse complement strand
ATTCAAGCAAACAAAATCGTAGATAAAGAAAAGAACTAAGTTTCTTCTCTTAATTAAAAAACCCTTGTTTTATAACAAGGGTTTTTTATGTTCTTCATTGCAATCAAATTCAACAAGCCTCCCACAAATGAGCCGAAAAAGGGTAAACTTAGCCTTCTTTTATACATCTCGTGGGTAAATTGATGCGGCGTTTATCGACTCAGGATCAAAACTTTCTACAGGCATTTGCTGAACTTTTAGCATTTGAAACAGTTAGTGATCCTCAATTAGTGCAAACTGTAGATCAAATTATTGCCGATGTTCGGCAATATGGCGATGATCATGTACTCAAATTGACCCAACAGTTCGATCGACATCCAGCGCATCATTTTTCTGAATTGGAATTGACCCAAGCACAACTAAAAACGGCTTTCGAGGGGTTGAATGACGAAGTTCGCTCCGCTTTGGAATTGGCGGCAAAACGTATTCAATCCTTTCATCAAGCGCAAAAGCAAGAAGGTTGGAGTTATGTCGATGAACTTGGCAATACGCTAGGTCAGAAAGTCACACCGCTAGATCGAGTTGGAATTTACGTGCCGGGTGGATTAGCTTCTTATCCTTCATCTGTTTTGATGAATGCGATTCCTGCACATGTTGCGGGCGTGCCCGAAATTATCATGGTCGTGCCTGCACCGAATGGCGAACTTAATCCATTGGTTTTAGCCGCAGCCCATTTGGCGGGGGTGAGTCGAGTGATTACCATTGGCGGAGCGCAAGCAGTTGCGGCACTTGCCTATGGTACTCAAACGATTCCTGCCGTCGATAAAATTACAGGGCCGGGCAATCGTTTTGTTGCGGCAGCGAAACGTGCAGTGTTTGGTCAAGTTGGCATCGACATGATTGCAGGGCCATCGGAAATTTTGGTCTACGCCGAAGGTGAAAATAATGCTGATTGGTTGGCAATGGATGTTCTTTCTCAAGCAGAACATGACACGGTAGCGCAGTCTATTTTCATCACACCAGACCAAGCCTTACTGGAAGCGGTCGAAGCTGCCGTTGAAAAGCATTTGAAGGAATTGCCGAAAGTAGAGATTGCACGTACTTCAATTGAAAATCGAGGTGCTTTGATTTTGGTCAAAGACCGTGCTGAAGCAATTGCCTTAATTAATCAAGTTGCGCCTGAGCATTTGGAACTTTGCCTTGACGATGCTGAAGCCATGAGCCAAGACATTCGCCATGCAGGGGCAATTTTCATGGGGCGATTTACCCCTGAAGCGATTGGTGATTATTGTGCAGGGCCAAACCATGTCTTGCCGACCTCTGGAACAGCACGGTTTTCTTCACCATTGGGTGTATATGATTTCCAAAAACGCTCAAGTTTGATTATGTGTTCGCAAGAAGGCGTAAAAACCTTGGCCAAGACTGCCGATGTTTTGGCAGTGCAAGAAAATTTGGATGCACATGCACGTTCGGCACGTTACCGTTATGAATCTTGATTTAAGATGTGTTTAACTGCTTAGTTTTTAATAAATATAAACCTCACTCTAGCCCTCTCATAAAAGCAGAGGGAACTTTTCTCATTGAAACCCAATGTATGTAAAAGTTTGAAGATTCCTCTCCTGTGGGAGAGGTTAGGTGAGGGCGAAAAGAGAAATAGAATGAAACTTACATCTGAACAAATGCGTTTTTGGAGTCCAGAAGTTCGTGAATTAGAGCCGTATGTGCCAGGTGAGCAACCTAAAATTCAGAACTTACTGAAACTCAATACCAATGAAAATCCTTATCCACCTTCTCCGAAAGTGGTCGAGGCAGTGCAAGCTGTTTTGGTAGACCAAGCGGATGTATTGCGCTTATATCCTGACCCAGATGCAACTGCATTAAAACAAGCAATTGCGACACAGCAAAAGGTCGACATCACTCAAGTCTTTGTGGGTAATGGTTCAGATGAAGTCTTGGCACATATTTTTAAAGCGTTTTTTATACAAAAAGAGCCGCTGCTTTATCCTGATATTAGCTATAGTTTTTATCCAGTTTATAGCCAGTTTTTTGGAATTGACACTCAGCAAATTCCTTTGAATGAAAACTTTGAAATTGATGTATCTGATTATCAACAGGAAAATGGCGGAATTGTTATCGCCAATCCAAATGCGCCAACCAGTATTGCTTTAGGCTTAGATCAAATCGAGCAAATGTTAAAAGCCAATCCTGATCGTGTCGTGGTAATTGATGAGGCGTATGTCGATTTTGGTGCAGTCTCTGCGGTGCAATTGGTCAACCAATACGACAACTTAGTTGTTTGCCAAACGACATCTAAGTCTCGTTCATTGGCGGGATTACGAGTTGGATTTGCCATTGCTCAAGCGCATTTGATTGTAGCTTTAGAAGCCGTTAAAAATAGTTTTAACTCTTATCCAATTGATCGTTTTGCGATTGCGGCGGCGGTCGCTTCATTTGAAGATCAAAATTATTTTGAAGCCCAGTGTCAAAAAGTCATTTCATGCCGTGAGCAATTGGTAATGGATTTAACGGCTTTAGGTTTTCAGGTTTTACCATCTAAAGCGAATTTTATCTTTGTTAGTCATGCACAATATGCCGCAGCAGATTTGGCGCAACAGTTGCGTGAACATGGCATTATTGTACGTTATTTTAATAAAGCTCGAATTAATCAATTTTTGCGAATTACCGTTGGAACTGAGCAGCAAAATGCACGCTTAGTCGAAACATTGACCATGCAAATTTTAAATAAAGCTGTCAATTAAGGTTTAGATTTCTGCTGTGTGTTGAGTAAATCGAGCATGGCAGAAATTTTATCAAAACATTCCTGATACTCCGCTTCGGCATCAGATGCGATGGTAATACCGCCACCTGCCCACAAAGACAATTCCGCTTGATATTTTTGAATGCTACGAATCAAAATATTCCATCGACCTGTACCATCAAAATTAAAATAACCCATACTTCCGCAATATGCCCCACGCGGTGCGCCTTCCAATTCTTCAATTATTTGCATCGCTCGAATTTTGGGTGCGCCCGTAATTGAACCACCAGGGAGCGCAGACAACAACATTTGCATCGGATGAATATCTGCTTTTAAGGTTGCAGTGATTTCACTCACCATGTGATGAACTTGATTAAAGCTCTCAATTTCAAAAAGTTTGGTCGTTTTTACCGTGCCTATTTCAGCATAAACACTTAAATCATTACGTAGTAAATCCACGATCATCAAATTTTCAGCCTGATCTTTTTCAGATTCACGCAGTTTTTGTTTAGACATTCGATCTTGCTTGGCATTTTCAAAACGTGGCATCGTGCCTTTAATAGGGCGAGTCTTAATGTTTCGATTCGGTTGAAATTCGATGAATAATTCAGGTGAACAGCTGAGTAATTCAAAATCACCAAGCTTTAAATAGCCTGCATAAGGCGCATGAGTTAAATCCCAAAGTTTTTCGGCTTGACTCAGTAGATCGCCGTGCGCTTTTGCGGAAAATTCTTGCGTTAAATTAATTTGATAGCAATCGCCCGCTTTTATATAGTCTTGAACATGATGAAATGCCTTTAAATATTGCTGTTGAGTCCAACGTGGATGGCATTTTTCGATTAAGGTCAGTTCGGACGTTTCAGGAAAGGGTTGCGCTAATTGTTCGCAAATCCATTCATAAATTGATTTCGCATTTGCATCATCACTATGGAAAATCCATTCACCATTGATGAATTTGAGAAAAGAAAGATATTGACCAAGAAAAAAACTGGGTTGTGAGCGTTGAGTCGTTTCGACAAACGTTTGCGTACTATAGTCATAACTCAAAAAGCCAATATAGCCGCCCTGAAAAGAATGGCTTTCATTGGCACGAGGAAATTGTGCAGAATCAAAATTTACAAATTCAATGGGCGAGGGGGTGAGTGTCAATTTCT
The DNA here is from genome assembly GCA_035426725.1 of Acinetobacter sp. Lineage (GTDB taxonomy): Bacteria > Pseudomonadota > Gammaproteobacteria > Pseudomonadales > Moraxellaceae > Acinetobacter. The sequence continues at coordinate 1,691 of DAOMAH010000119.1, read as the reverse complement.
GATAGTAATTAAATTCGATTTGTTCAAAAAATGTTGAGATAGATGATTGGCAAATTAAGTATTGTTGTGGCAAAAACGCGATGATAGGGTTTTGCTGATCATGTAAATAGACCAAACCAGTCAAATCTTGAAGATGCAGTAAAAGATCGGAAATAGTGTCTTTATGTGCGTTAAGCTTTTGCTGAAACTGGAACATAAAAAGAAATATATTGGCATACCCAAAGTTTTATTAGTGTACTACACTCGATACAGAAATAGACATGTTAAACAGGTGCAGCACATGGCAGTCAAGCAACGCCGACCATATGTCAGTGAGCAAGAATATTTAGATGGTGAACAGTTCACCGAGATCAAACATGAATATATAAATGGTGAAGTCTATGCAATGGCAGGGGCTCACCGCAATCATGTTCGCCTAGCTGACAATATTATGCTTCAATTTATGAATCATCTAAAAGGTAAAAGCTGTCAACCGTTTAGTTCAGACCTTAAAATCAAAATCGGTAAAAACTTTTTTTACCCCGATGTGATGGTCGACTGTAGTGATGATGAGTATGATTATTATACAGAAAGCCCAACGATTATTGTTGAAGTGCTCTCAAAATCCACTCGCCAAAAGGATAGAACGTTAAAACGTGATCTTTACCTAACCATACCAACCCTACAGGAATATGTGCTCATTGAACAAGACTTTGTCGATGTCGAAATTCAGCGGCGTACCAATGGTTGGCAGTCCGAGCATTTTTATTTAGATCAAGATGTATATTTTCAATCAATTGATCTGACTGTGAAAGTTGCAGATATTTATGATCGGGTAAAAAATGAAGATATGCAGCAATGGTGGGCGAAGAAAGCAGAAGTTGCACAAGCAAAACAGAGTGAAAATGATCTAGGTTAGACATCATTAAGATCGCGATGCAAAATACGTATTTATATGCCAATCTCAACTTTCTACTAAATAAAAACATATAAATCAAAGTAATGCTATTTTCACATATTAAAAAATCTTCTTTTGCGGAGCTACAATCGCTCCTCATCTCTTTACAAAAGAGGGTAACGTCACGGAATCAATCCTGTATTGCATTTGCAATGCTCTCCTCTTTCTTAAAGGGGAGTTGGAGGGGATTTTATGAATTTAGACCAATTAAAAGTTGAAATTCACGTAAATAAGCTAAATTTCGGCTACAGTCATGATGTTGACTTTTGGTTTTTGTGACGCAGTTCACTTTTGATGGGTGGATTTTATAAAAAACAATTGAAAGTACAATTAATTTAAATTTATGCAAAAAGTTGAAATATTTAAGCAACTTAGTGCTTATTTATGCATCAATCTAAAATAATTCAGCTTGCCGTTTATCTGTAAATTGATAAAAAAGTCATAACAGTAGTTGAACATAAAATGACAAAGCTGTAATTTAGGTCTTGCTAAGCGAACTACTCAAGGATTGGAAGTTCTAGTTGTCATTTTGAGAAAGCAACGTTGGACAGTTTAGAGTAGTGCAAGTCAAAAAATAATGCTCTTGGGAGAGTGCTCAAATGAAAATGTTTACTAAATTAGCTTTAATTTCTTCAATGGCAATTAGCGCGAATGCTATGGCTATGCAGTCTATGGATGATGCTGCATTAGGCGCTACGACTGGTCAAGACGGTATTAACATCGGTATTGGCATCTCTGCCGTAACGATCGAAAA
>DAOMAH010000118.1:4359-5589 GCA_035426725.1 Acinetobacter sp. | reverse complement strand
CCCAATGCATGTTGGTCGTGGGCGTGAGCCTCGTATTAACACAGCTTTTAATCGTGAAGTTTTTTAAATTTAAGATACAGAGTTTAGTCCTGATTGGCATATCCACCATGATTTTAGGGCTGCTCATTTCTTTGTACGCACCGACAATCATTATTTTCCAAACGAGCTATATTGTTTATGGGATATCAGTTGCTTGTTTATTGCCTGCTTTCACCACGGGTGCGGCACAAGCAGTATCTGCACAAGCACAGGTTAAAATGGCAAGTTATTGCACTACAACTCAAGCCATCGGTTTAATCGTTGGGCCATTGCTCAGTACGGCGTTATATCAATCTGCTAATTACTTACCTTTTATTTTCTTACTCATCGCCAACATTTTATTGGCAAGCTATTTTCTGTGGAAATTTATGTTCAGTACAAAAGTAATATCCACACACATCATTGCTGAGTAAATAAAACCCAAATTGATAGATTGGTTAGAAATCGATATTTAACTTCTTTTTTTTAAATCAGTTAGAGACTTGTCGATTGTGCAAAAATGGTCAAACTGCCATACTATTCAACGAACTAAAATTGTGAGGTGTCACGCGTGATTGCTGTTGGTATTGTTGGTGGAACAGGATATACAGGTGTTGAATTATTACGCCTACTACTTAGACATTCACAAGTCCAAGTACGTTTACTGACCTCACGTACAGAAGCAGGAAAACGTGTTGCCGATATGTTCCCAAATTTACGTGGACATACCGATCTTGAGTTTTCAGACCTAGACATTGAACAGCTAAAACAATGTGATGTGGTATTTTTCGCAACGCCGCATGGTGTAGCAATGAAACATGCCGAAGCTCTTGTGGAAGCGGGAACTAAAGTCATTGATCTGGCAGCAGATTTTCGTTTACAAGACCTTACTCAATTTGAAAAATGGTATGGCATGTCACATAGCTGTCCAGAGCTTTTAAAAGATTCTGTGTATGGCTTAACAGAATTAAATCGTGAAAAAATCAAACAAGCTCAAGTTATTGGTAATCCAGGTTGTTATCCAACCACAGTACAACTCGGTTTAGCACCATTACTGAAAGCGCAAGAAAACCTCATTGATCCGAAAAGCATTATTATTGATGCGAAATCAGGCGTTTCAGGTGCAGGACGTAAAGCTGATCTTGGAATGATTTATAGCGAAAACGCGGATAATTTCAAAGCTTATGGCGTTGCAGGACACCGTCATCATCC
>DAOMAH010000118.1:0-4259 GCA_035426725.1 Acinetobacter sp. | reverse complement strand
AATTTAGTCAAAGGTGCGGCAGGTCAGGCTGTTCAAAATATGAACATTATGTTCGGTTTTGATGAGGCTACAGGTTTGGAAGGGATTGGTTTATTACCATAAAAAACGCTTTTTTACTTCACACCCATTTAAATTTCGATTTAAATGGGTGCTTTGATGTAGAACATAACGATAGAGAAGATGATGGAAAACGCTGAACCAACGATTTCACCAGAAAATTCCGTGGAAAAAAAGCAATTCTTAAAAACCAATTTACCCTTAATTATTGCGGCATTCCTATTGGTAGGAAGTAGCTTTTTAATTGGCTATACCGTTGGACACCGTCAAGGTTTAACAGTTGTTGGCTTCGATGCCGATGCTGAACAATTGGTCGACGTGGTTCAAAAACAAAAGACTGCGCTTGATTCCGTCACGAAAAGTTTGAATGCTGCGGTGCAAGAACGCGATATGGCTGTCGGTAATTCAGATGAGTTATTTAAAGCGATTAATCTTGCCAACGATGAAAAAGTTCAATTTGAAAGCATGAATACCATTTACCGCGATATTCTACGTGATCGTGGTGGATTAAGTTTAACTGTTCAAAATTTAGCGATTAAATCTTTACCTGAAAACTCATTTGAATACCAAATTGATTTAGTTCAAGTCAGTCCAGGTAAGCGCCGTGCAGTCGGTTCAGTCGAATTACGCTTAATTAAAGACAGTGAAATTCTAGATATTCCTTTGGAAGATAAAAACTTTAATTTCGATGATTTCGAGCGATTAACAGGTCGTTGGACAATGCCAAAAGGCTTTACTCCTCAATTCATTGAAATACGTGCAACAGGCTCTGGTACGCCTGTAATTAAACGTTTTAGCTGGCAACGTGGTAAACCTGTAGATGCGAGTTCTGCCTTTGTGTCAGAAATTCCTCAAACTGAAGCTAACGCTCAATAATTTAACTTAAGAATTGATTATGCAAAGATTTAAACGTCCAATGAATTTAACTGCTGTGAAAAATTCTTTTCATCAATCGGGTTATGTTGATTGGCATTTGAATCCACGTTTAAGCGATTTACCGCATGAAGATCATGAGGGTGAGGTCGTTGTGCAAACGGCTCACCCAGAATTAAAACGACCGCCATTGTATGCAGTCGTTTTAATGAATGATGATTACACTCCAATGGATTTTGTAATTGAAGTTTTAGAGCATTATTTTTCGATGGATTTTGAACAAGCCAGCCAAGTTATGCTGACTGTTCATTATGAAGGAAAAGGTACAGCTGGTATTTATCCACGAGATATTGCCGAGACTAAGGCCAATCAAGTGAATAACTATGCACGATCACAAAGCCATCCATTACTTTGTTTGATCGAACCTGAGCATGAATAAAGCAACGCTTTATTCATGCGCAAGACGAACAGCTTTGCTGTGAGTAATAGTAAAAAGCAACGCTTCTTGCGGAATATATTCCTCATGCGCAAGACGAACAGCTTTGCTGTGAGTAATAGTAAAAAGTGACGTTTTTCGATCAGTAAAAGAACAATTATTCTTTTGTAACTAAATTTTTACAACATACTTAATTTTAAATCTTGACCAGCTGCTCAACTAATGCTAACTGTAGAATATGAAGCAAAGTGACAGTGAAATGTATAGTAGATAACGTTTACACCGTCCGAGTGGATTAGGTCAATTTCAACTCTAACGAAATGTCTAGCACAGAGATTAGAGTACAAGATATAAGGGGGTTACATGCTTAGTCGTCAATTAGAAGTATCGTTACGTTTGGCTGTTAGCATGGCTCGTCAAAAGAGACATGAATTTTTGACAGTTGAGCATTTGTTGCTTGCCTTACTGGAAAATGATTCAGCCGTTAATGCCCTTAAAGCATGCGGTGCAGATACAGTAACTTTGCGTAAAGAATTAGAAGAATACGTACAGCAACATACGCCAAAACTTGATGATAATAGCGAACAAGCCCCACATCCGACCGAGAGTTTTGACCGAATTTTGCAACGTGCAATTTTCCATGTTCAATCGAGCGGTGGAGATCGTACTGTAGAAGGCGCAGATGTTTTAGTCGCGATGTATTCGGAAAGAGATTCTTTTGCTGTTTATTTGCTTAAACGTCATCAAATTAATCGTTTAACCTTGACTCAATATCTCTCACACGGCACACGTAAAGAAGAAATTCAGGTTGAGGAAGAAGTTGAAGATATTGATGGAGAGAGCGCAGCATCTGCCAACTCTGGGCCTTTAGAGCAATACACGCTGAATTTAAATATTGAAGCACAAAAGGGTAAAACTGATCCTTTAATCGGTCGTGAAAAAGAAATTGAACGTGCGGCACAAATTTTATGTCGTCGCCGTAAAAATAATCCGCTTTTAGTAGGCGATCCAGGCGTAGGTAAAACATCAATTGCTGAAGGTTTGGCTTGGTTGATTGTGAATGGTAAAGCTCCTAAGCCGCTTGCTACTGCTGAAGTCTATAGCTTAGATATTGGTGCGCTCGTTGCTGGCACAAAATATCGAGGAGATTTTGAAAAGCGTTTAAAACAGCTTTTAAATGCACTGAAAAAGAATCCGAATGCAATTTTATTTATAGATGAAATTCACATGATCATTGGTGCAGGCTCAAGTATGGGCAGCACGATGGATGCATCGAATTTAATCAAGCCTGCTTTGGCGAATGGTAGCTTACGTTGCATTGGTTCAACGACCTTCCAAGAATACCGTCAAGTATTTGAAAAAGATCATGCTTTATCGCGCCGTTTTCAAAAAATTGATGTAAACGAGCCAAGTATTAATGAAACCATTGAAATCTTACGTGGTTTAAAAGGTAAATTTGAAGAATTTCATAGTGTTGAATATGAAGATAAAGCTTTAGTTGCTGCTGTTGAACTTTCAGCTAAATTTATCAATGACCGTTTTTTACCAGACAAAGCCATTGATGTAATTGATGAAGCAGGTGCGCAGCGCCGTCTAAAAACTGAGGCGACAGATTCAACCATCTCAGTAGAAAATATTGAAGATATTATTTCTAAAATTGCCCGTATTCCAACGAAGACAGTATCTAAAGATGACAAGTCGGTTTTAGAGAACTTAGAGCGTGATTTGAAACGTGTAGTATTTGGTCAAGACGAAGCAATTACGGCATTATCGTCTGCAATTAAATTGTCACGTGCTGGCTTAAAATCACCCGACAAACCTGTCGGTAGTTTTGTCTTTGCAGGTCCAACAGGTGTAGGGAAAACCGAAGTCACTAAGCAACTAGCCAAGTTGCTAGGTGTAGAACTGGTACGTTTCGATATGTCTGAATATATGGAACGTCATGCGGTGTCACGCTTAATTGGTGCACCTCCGGGTTATGTTGGCTACGATCAAGGCGGTTTATTGACCGATGCGATTCATAAAAACCCTCATTGTGTTCTATTACTCGATGAAATTGAAAAAGCGCATCCTGATGTCTTTAACTTATTGCTTCAAGTCATGGATCATGGTGCATTGACCGATAACAATGGTCGCAAGTCTGATTTTAGAAATGTGATTCTTGTTTTGACTACAAATGTCGGTGCGGAAAGTATTGCACGTACCAGCATTGGCTTCACTGAACAAGACAACAGTAAAGATAACCAAGATGCAATGAAACGTGCATTCTCGCCTGAATTCCGCAACCGTTTGGATGGCGTTATTCAGTTTAAAGCCTTGCCAACCACAGTGATTGAATCAGTTGTTGATAAGTTCTTAACTGAGCTACAAGCGCAATTGGACGACAAACAGGTTGTGCTTGAGGTTGATCAGAGTGCACGAGATTGGATGACCACAAATGGTTATGATCGTTTGATGGGCGCGCGTCCAATGCAACGTCTGATTCAAGAACATTTGAAAAAGCCACTTGCTGAAATGATTTTATTCGGTGAATTGGCAGAACATGGTGGTAATGTTGCGGTTTCAGTGAAGACTGAAGATGGCAAAGAAGTTGGTTTAACGCTTGAAGTTTTTGAAGATCATATTAACCCGAGTGTTGAACCTGCTTAATGTTTGAATTTTCTATTCCGATAACCCAAGTACTTAAAGTATTTGGGTTATTTTTCATTACAGCGATTGCTGAAATTTTAGGTTGTTATTTTCCTTACCTGATTTTGAATCAGGGCAGGTCATATTGGCTGTGGATTCCAACAGCTTTAAGCTTAGCCATTTTTGTATGGTTACTCACATTACACCCAGCAGCATCTGGTCGTATTTATGCAGCGTACGGCGGCATTTATATTTTTACTGCGCT
>DAOMAH010000117.1:0-5600 GCA_035426725.1 Acinetobacter sp. | reverse complement strand
GTTTACCACGTGCTTCGTTCGCAATTCTCAGGCGAATTTGACGATGATCTAAAAACAAACCTGTGTCTAAATAATCAGTCAAATTGACTAAAATTTTGGCTTTACCTTCCTGCACGATAAATCGTTTAGAAGCGGTACTTTGTTTTGAATATTGCGTTGTCCCAGCTTGTTTGGCTCGGGTTTTAATAAATACAGCATCTCGCGGTAAACCTGTCACCGCACGAATAGCAGCAAGACCTAAATTAAAGCGTTTTTTTGCTTTTTCAGGATCGATGGTTTTAGGCGGTGCATATTCTTGAACATGCAATTTATCACCGTATAAATCTACGGCTAAATTAAAATCAGGTAAATCTGCATCGTACAAACGTAAACAATAGACATTTTCTTTAATGGCCCATTTTTTGAGATTCTGCATATTTTTTTGCAAACGATTGGTGAAGTCTTCTGCACCTTCAATTTTTTCAAACTGTTGAACTTGCCAGTTGGCTAAAAAGGGCTGTGAAACTGTCGCTGGTTTAATCGTGCCAAAACGAATATAGATTGGTAATTTACCATTCATTAATCGTAAAATTTGAGGATCAGTAAAAGCCAATACGTCCGCTTGTTCAACTTGCGCGGCAATCACCGCTGCGCGTTGATTTGGAAAATTCTTTTGTAATAAGGCAGATAAACCTAAATAAAGTGAACGGCTTGAAGCTTTATCGCCCAAACGTTCTCCATACGGTGGGTTCGTCACGATAAAGGCTTTTTTGCCTTCGGCGTGAAAATCATCCCAATCGGCTAAAGTACGTTCTTCTATTTGAATAAATTCTAGTAATTTTTCAAAACCTGCTGCAATGATATTTTGACGCGTGGCTTTGACTGCTTCCCAGTCAGCATCGTAAGCGTATATCTTTGGTAAAGGTAGTTCTAAGGCTGTTGCGTGACGTTCCGTCGCTTCATCTTTAATCGATAACCATAATTCACGATCATGACCATGCCAACCATTAAAACCGAAACGGCGTACTAAACCCGGGGCTCGATCTGTCAACATCATCAAAGCTTCAATAATAAATGTGCCTGAACCACACATTGGGTCAAGCAAAATATCAGGTTGGTATTTTGAAAATTCAGCTTTTTGTAGTATTGCAGCGGCAAGGTTTTCTTTAATTGGCGCATCGGTCATAAAACGGCGATAACCACGTTTATGCAAAGAATCACCAGATAAATCTAAACAATAGGTATGTTCTGTTTTGCCTGCTAAAACATAAAGGGTAATTTCAGGCTGTTTAATATCAATACTTGGACGTTTACCAACGGCTTCCATAAAGGAATCTACCACACCATCTTTAACACGTAAGGTGGCAAATTGGCTGTTCACTTTAATGTCGCGCTCTACATGCAAACGAACTGCAAAAGTGCTTTGTGGTGCAAAAATGAGTGACCAATCAAAGCTCAATGCACCTTCGTAAAGCTCTTCCGCTACATCACGTGCATCATGGGTAAAGTCTAGTTCATGTGTATGAATTGGTAATAACACACGAGAGGCAAGGCGAGACCACATGCAAATGCGATACGCATTTTCCAATGAACCTTTGAACACCAAACGTCCGGCAAAGCGTTGAATGTTTTGAATCCCTAATTGTTCAAGTTCTTGTTCTAATAAGGTTTCAAGTCCATCCGCACAGGTCACCCAATAGTTCGTCAGACGTTGTGTAGAATTCATTTCATGTTCCAAAAGCGGTTTTAGCAATCGGTTATTTTAACTGATTTTTTCCTGTTCTGTCGGTGGATATTTAGGTGATTTAACGCTTTAACTTTAGATTTTGGTAGGTACAAGCAAGTTTTTTATCAAATAGATGATGCATCATTTTCAAATGACGACTCGATTGTTGAAGAGATTTTAAAAGTTGGTACAGCTTTTGCAATTTCTAAAACGTATTCTCTAGAAATACTTCTCCCAACGATGTGAGGACGTTATGAACGCACAAATTAATCCAGAAATTGTAGTAAATTCCGAAGCCTTTGCAGTTGCCACGCAAATGTACGTACGCTTAAGACGTGTTTGTGGTCGTGTGATTGATGTAATGTATTTGGTACATGATCCAAGCTACGCACGCTATGTAGCAGAAATTGCTTTGGCTTCTCAAGATGTTGAATTACAACGGCAAGTCGCACGCTTGAGTAACTGTCTTGATTTATACCCTGAACCGCCTATGCTCGAGGTTGAGGAAATTCAAATTACAGCCTTAGAAAAAATGGAAGATTTTGAAACTTATACTCAGGAAGCCACCGCAGAAGAAATTTACCAAGCGCAGGTTTCTCATCATTATATTGGTGCATTGCGCTAACTAAAAATGGTGCAATTGCTTCATTTTTTTGCAACATAAGGGCGAAAAGTTATTCTGCGAAAAGCAAGAATTGGGCTACACTATGCAGGTTTTGGTGATTCGACCTATAGGAATCTAATATGCATATTGCGGCCCTACATCAACCGAGTCAGGTTCAATTGAATCAACAAGGAAATTTAAAGCATTTTCTCACCATTGAAGGGCTTTCCAAACAAAGCCTGACTCAGATTTTAGATACAGCGCAAAGCTTTTTAGATGACAATAATAATTTGATCAATCGTCCGCTACTTGAAGGGCTGACGGTGATGAATCTTTTCTTTGAAAATTCCACTCGTACTCGCACTACATTTGAGGCTGCAGCCAAACGTTTATCTGCCAATGTGTTAAATATTGATATTGCCCGTTCTAGTACCTCGAAAGGTGAAACTTTACGTGACACGCTGTGGAACTTAGAAGCGATGGCGGCAGATATTTTTGTGGTTCGTCATTCATCTTCAGGTGCAGCACATTTTATTGCCAAAGATGTTTGCCCCAATGTCGCGATTATTAATGCGGGCGATGGTCGACATGCACATCCAACTCAAGCAATGTTGGATATGTTGACTATTCGCCGTGAAACTAAAAAACCTTTTGAAGAATTAACAGTTGCAATAATCGGTGATATTAAACATTCACGCGTAGCACGTTCCAATGTCGCTGCCTTGCAAACACTCGGCTGTAAAGATATTCGAGTCATTGCGCCCAATACTTTATTGCCTGTGGGCTTTAATGAATATGGCGAACATGTGCGTTTATTTAACAAAATGGATGCAGGTGTGACCGATTGTGATGTGATTATTGCACTCCGCATTCAAAATGAACGGATTGATTCTCCCGCACTATCCTCGCAATCAGAATTTTATAAAATGTACGGTTTGAATCAAGATTGTTTGGCTTTGGCAAAACCTGATTGTATTGTTATGCACCCAGGCCCAATGAATCGTGGTGTTGAAATTGACTCTAGCGTGGCAGATGGCGATCAATCAGTGATTTTAAAACAAGTGACCAATGGTATTGCGGTTCGCATGGCGGTATTGGCACTGGCAATGCAAGGTCAGTTGCAAGAACAAGGTTTAATTGAAGCGATTGCGCTGTAAAGGATAGTTCACATGAGTATTGTAAAAATTGAAAATGTCCGTGTGCTCGATCCGATTCAAAAAACAGATCAAGTCAAAACGGTTTATCTTGAAAATGGCAAATTGATTGATGCCGTTGCGCAAATTGATGAAAGCATTGATGGGCAAGGAAAATGGCTGATGCCAACCATGGTTGATTTGTGCGCACGCTTACGCGAGCCCGGTCAACAACAGCATGGCACGTTAAAATCCGAAGGCAAAGCAGCACGTGCTAATGGCATTTTACATGTCATCACTCCGCCCGATTCTAAGCCAATAGTGCAAGATAATGGCGCGCTGATTCATGGCTTAATTGAAAAAGCACAGTTAGATGGCGGAATTTATCTCCAAATCATCGGGGCGCAAACGCAAGGTTTAAACGGCAAGCAGCCAGCGAATATGGCGGGTTTAAAGAAAGGTGGATGTACTGCCGTATCGAATGCCAACGCCGCATTTGAAAATGATGATGTGGTTGTACGAACCTTAGAATATGCCGCTGGTTTAGATTTGACTGTAGTGTTTTATGCTGAAGAACCACAATTAGCTAAAGATGGTTGTGCACACGAGGGATTCATCGCTTCGCGTCAAGGTTTACCGATGATTCCAGCGATTGCTGAAACGGTCGCCATCGCCAAATATTTATTGATGATTGAAGCAACTGGCGTAAAAGCACATTTTGGTTTGTTGTCTTGTGGAGCATCTGTTGAGCTGATTCGTGCTGCAAAAGCCAAAGGTTTACCTGTAACAGCTGATGTAGCGATGCATCAATTACATTTAACTGAGCATTTGATTGACGGTTTTAATTCACTTGCACACGTACGCCCGCCGTTGCGCTCTGAACAAGACAAAGCATTGCTTCGTCAAGGTGTCAAAGAGGGCGTGATTGATGCAATTTGTACGCATCATGAACCTTTAAGTAGCTCTGCGAAAATGGCACCTTTTGCTGAAACATTATCAGGCATTAGCGCATTTGATACTTATGTTGCCTTAGGCGTGCAACTGATTGAGGAAAATGTATTTTCACCTTTAGAGTGGGTGCAAAAAGTCACCTCGATTCCTGCTGAAGTTGCCAATATGACTGAGCGTTGGCAACGTGAAGCAGGTTGGATATTGGTCGATCCAACGTTGCAATGGACTGTTTCAAAAGAAACGATTATTTCTCAAGGTAAAAATACCCCTTTAATTGGGCAACAGCTTCAAGGCAAAGTTGTGACGATGTTCGCGTAAAAATAGCTAAAAAGGCAGAACAAGACACGAGTTTTGTTCTGCTTTGTAAAATGAGATGTAAGTATTGTAGTTAAGTTATATAAAAATGAATAAAAACAACACAAATGATTAGAATAAAAAAACATCAGATCAGCTACGTTTAAAATTCTTATTTATAAGTGATCTGAATATTATAAATTTAATGTGCTGGAGAAATTCATAATGTCTATAAACCCCATAGAACTGCTAAAACAAAAGGTAACGTCTGGGCTGCTAAATGATCAAGACGGTTTATCTAATGAAAAAAGTAATTTACTCTCAAAATTCTATCCGATTTTACTTTCGGTATTAGCCGCTAAACCTGAACTTATTCAAAAATTAAAAGACTCAGTTTCACCATCATTGTCCGATTTATTCGGTCAAAATGAGCAGGTGAAAAATGGTCTACTTAATCATATTAATACGGGTCAGCTTTCTTCAATTGAAACTGAACAAACTTTAAATAAAGCCATTCCACAAAGTTTAACTGCGCTTTCGAATGAAGCAGGTAACGATTCTCAAAGTATTGTTCAATATTTAAAACAACATGCTGACTCAATCCGTGAACATTTACCGACTTGGGCAGTTGGGTTACTTGCACCATTAGGGATTGGCGGTATTCCGACGGCAAATGCACATGTCTCTAACTTAACCAATCGTACACCTGAGGTGACACCACCAACGAAAAGCCGTGCGATATTGCCAATTATTGCGATAATTGTGCTAGGTCTATTGTTGGCGTGGCTCTGGCGTTCTTGCCAAAATAAACAAATGGATGTTCCTGTAAATCCTGTGGAAAGAGAAACACCACAAGTTGCCGCTGTTGAAACAACGCCAGCGACATTATCATTAACTACAGATGCCAAAGGCG
>DAOMAH010000116.1:0-5632 GCA_035426725.1 Acinetobacter sp. | reverse complement strand
AATTGATTCATCGCATCGACCGTGACACATCGGGGTTGGTGATGATCAGTAAAAAACGCAGTACTTTAAAATTACTTCAAGATTTATTACGTGAACATAAAATTCCAAAAACTTATGTGGCAATTGTCAAAGGTCAAGTCAGTTTGGATCAGCAATTGATTGATGCACCTTTGTTACGTTATGAGTTGGCAAATGGCGAGCGTCGTGTGCGAGTCACGCAAGATGGCAAAGCAAGTCAAACCAAGTGGAACGTTGTTGAACGATTTAAAGGTGCAACTTTAATTCATGCGTCACCATTATCGGGACGAACCCATCAAATTCGTGTACATGGTTTAAGTATTGGTCACCCTATCATTGGCGATGATAAGTATGGTCACAACACGACCTATACAGGGCCTGAAGCACGACGTTTATGTTTGCATGCCATGCGTTTGGAAATTCCAGATTATCCAGTGATTGAAGCTCCGATGCCTGAAGATATGCAACAACTGATGGATGAATTGAGAAAGCAAAAATGAGTCAAAAAATTGAACTGATCATTTTTGATTGGGATGGCACTTTGTTTGATTCGGTTGGACAAATTGTGGCAAGTTTGCAATATGCGGCACAGCAGTTTCAACAACCTTTAACCGATGATGCGGCAAAAAGCATTATTGGTTTGGGTTTGCCTGAAGTGATGCAAATTTTATTTCCGCAAGTACCGCATTTACAGCAAGATATTTTGCAATGTTATGCTGACCATTATGTCGCAAACTCGAAAGGCGATGCGTGGTTTCAGGGTGTTGCGGAATTATTGGCGGATTTAAAACAGCAAGGCATAAAACTGGCGGTGGCTACAGGTAAAAGTCGTAAAGGTTTAGATCGAGTTCTTACGCAAACCCAAAGCCATGATTTGTTTGATATTACCCGTGCGGCGAGTGAAACCAAGTCTAAGCCGCACCCATTAATGCTTGAGGAAATTTTGGCAGAAATGCAAGTATCAATCGATTCAGCCATTATGGTCGGTGATACCAGTTATGATCTTGAAATGGCGCAAAACTTAAACATGCCGCGTATTGGTGTGAGTTATGGTGTGCATAGCATTGACACATTGCAACAATATCAACCTTTAGCGATTGTGCATAATGTGCAAGAGCTGCATGTGTATTTAAAACAAGTGCTGCAACCCTTTGCATTAAGCGCCAGTTAAATTTGTATATTATCAATAAGTTGATGATGGAAAAGGATTTTTCCATCATAGATTAGAATAATAGGGCAAACATGAGCCGTTCCATACGTTTACTCAATTTATTGCAGCTTTTAAGAGAGTATCGCTATCCTGTGACGGCACAGGTTTTGGCAGAACGTTTGCAAATCAGCCAGCGCAGTGTGTATCGAGATATTGAAAGTTTGCGCGAGCAAGGGGTCAATATTGATGCTGCCGCAGGTTTAGGGTTTCAACTGAAAGAAAATTTCTTATTGCCACCAATGACCTTGAATGAAACCGAGATAGAAGCAATTTTTTTGGCGTTAAATTGGCTCAGTGATATTCCAGATCAAACTTTAAAATCCGCATCAACATCCGTCCTTGCTAAATTAAATGCCGTATTACCCACGCATTGTCAGAAATTACTACAGCAGACGACGTTAAGATCGATGCAGACTTGGCTGCCTGTAGATGAGCAATTGGTTGAGCAAGTTCGAGTCGCTATTCGTCAACAAGTCAAAATTTCAGTCGATTATGCCGATGAGCAGCAGCGAGTAAGCTCTAGAGTTTTATGGCCCTTTGCGTTAGGTTATTTTAATGATCGAATAGTTTTAGCGGCGTGGTGTGAATTACGCAATGGATTTAGGCATTTCCGTATAGATCGCATACAACAACTCCATTTAAGCCAAGAATTATATCCTCAATTTAAACAACAACTTTTTCAACAATGGTGGACACAAGAGCTTTGTCATTCGACTACTGACAAAAACTGACAATCAAAACGATTACCTTTAAATAAAACCAATAAACAAGGAAATACAAAATGGCTCTTAAACTTTATACCAATAGTTTTTCACGTGGTGTCGTTGTCGATTGGCTGCTGATCGAACTCGGCATTGACTGTGAGCGCATCGAAGTTGCGTTTAAAACAGAAATGAAAACACCAGAATATCTAAAAATGAACCCTTTTGGCAAAGTTCCCGTGCTGGTTGATGGTGATGTGGTGGTGTATGAGCTTGGTGCAATTGTTGCCTATTTAGCCGATAAATTTCCCGAAAAAGGTTTAGCCCCCGCATTGAGTGATCCTCAACGTGGAATTTATTACAGATGGTTATTTTTTATTTCTGGGCCTTGGGAAGCGGCAGCGACAGATCGTATGCTAGGTTTAGATGTGAATTCAGAGCAAAAATCATCGGTAGGTTATGGAAACTACGACGATGCTTATAATGCATTTGTGGTTGGATTGGACGAATCTGCACCATTTTTATGTGGGCAGCAGTTTACTGCGGCAGATGTGTTGGTGGCAGCAATGTTGTCTTGGCAGTTGAAAATGGGCGAAGTCCAAAACCATCCTGCAATCGAACGCTATTTAGAAAACGTCAGTCAGCGTCCAAGCTATCAAAAATTTGCAGATTTTTTTAGTAACGCATAAGCCTTTCATACAATGAAAAGCCGATTTCAATCGGCTTTTTTCAATTTTATAAGTGCAAAAAGACGATGCTGAAATCTCAGCACGATCTAATATAAAAGTTATGTGATTATGTTAATAAAGGATGATTCACCTGATCATATTATGTAAAAACTATTGACGTGATTTAAAAAAATAAGCATAACTATCAGCTTGATCTCAGTGTCCAAGCAAATGATTTTGATGCAATTGAAGACTGAAAAATAGGCATTCGCTTGAATTAGAAAACTAATTTAAGATCATTTGGTTTTTTTCAACTGCGATCCCCACCTTTTGCGTTTCGATTTTTGCATAGAAGAAGTACATGAAAGATAAGCCGACATTAACCTATCATTTGCCGACACAATCTTGCTTGAGCCATACCTTGGCAAAACCTTCTTTTTTGCATGAGGCATCCGATCATTGTGGTGTAGACCGTTTTTATAATTTGGATAAGCCACTTACACCGTTTGATCGGAAAGGCTTGTTGAAATGGATTCTGACCAGAAAATCTTATACGTGGAAAGTCGATGCGACGCATGAGTTAAATGCACGTAATCAAATGCTCGAATTACCACAGAATCGTCCGCATGCAGATTTAGATGATTGGCAGATTTGGTTTGTCGGTCATGCTACGGTGCTGATTCAAATTGGACCATTTAATTTTTTGACCGATCCTGTGTGGTGTGATTATGTGAGCCCAAAGCAAGGCAGTGGCCCACGTCGTGTTTGCCCCGCAGGAATTGCTTTGGAACATCTTCCGACCATTCATGCCGTTTTGTTGAGCCATAACCATTATGACCATATGGATTTGGCTACTTTAGATTGGCTGCATCAGAAATTTGAAATGCCGATATATACAGGTTTGGGCAATGGTCATTATTTATCTAAAGATTTTCATGTGATCGAAATGGATTGGTGGCAAGAAATTCCTTTTCACGATGAATTAAAGATTGCCTATACGCCTGCACAACACACTTCGGGGCGTGGGGTACGAGATCAAAATATGGCGTTGTGGGGTGGTTTTTCACTTTTGGCGAAAACAGGGCATTGTTTTTTTGCGGGTGACACAGGTTATTCCGCGCATTTCAAACACATTCATGACCGTTATGGCGATGCACGTGTTGCGTTATTACCCATTGGTGCATATGAACCGCGTATGTTGATGCGTTATGTGCATATGAATCCACAGGATGCTTTTCATGCGCATTTAGACTTACATGCGCATCGTTCCTTAGCCCTTCATTATCGAACCTTTCAGCTCACCGACGAAGACCGTGATGCACCTGAACATGAATTACAACATGCGATGAAATCTTCATCGAAACTGGTTAATCCGTTTTATTGTATTCGTGAAGGGCATTTTATTCGGGCGTAGTTTGACGTAGCGAGCCTAAACACCACAATGCGATCACTGAAAGACTTATCATTGCACTATTCATTACCACAGGGTTGAAAGCTTGATAGATTCGGTTGGGATAAATAAACAGCACGAAAATAAATAACCCAATTAAACCAAGTATATTTAACCAATGAACATACTTATGCGTGAATAATAAAAATAAACTGCCAAAGAAAATCTCAATGATGCCTGATAGTGAGATCATCCAACCAATATAGATCGTCGGGATATGTAATATTTGCCACACGTATTGCTCATCTTGAACTTGAAAAATAAGTTTAGGGACTAAACCTTGGTAAATCCAAAGGGCAGCAAGCATTAACTGGCAGAATTTTAGAATTTGCTCAAGGGTTGCATTTGGGCTTTTCATATTAAATTTGGCTCATAAGATAAAAAATGCTGCTGAACCTCAGGCGTTGCTATATAACAAGCTTCATTTTTGCCAAAAAGACGATAACGATTTAAAGCAATCCGACGATAAGCAAAATTTCGAATCGATTGGGGGATGAATTTGGCGTATTTCAAGCTGGAATATGGAAAGTCTAATTGTTGGATAATGTTTAAAAATGCGGAAGATTCAGTATAAAGCTGACCTTTTTTGAGCAAGACCATGGTTTCAAAATGATCAGTCGGTAGCTGGTATTTTTTGAGAAGTTGTTGTCCGAGATCAGATTGAACCGATGCAAGTCTAAACTGTAGATGATGATCGTGCTTGATCATAAAATTCGCCCAAGCTGAACACAGCACACAGACACCATCAAACAAGATAATGTTATGAGCTTGAATCAGTTGTTCTAATTGATTTTTCATCATTGTTTTTCTATTGGTGGATTGACTAAATTGTTACTTAATTCAATGCAAAAAGCCATCCGAAGATGACTTTTGTGTAGGGCTCTAAAGCTTACATAAAACTGGGCAAGTGACGAGCTGGATCATTTTCACGAGCTGCCTGAGCATCAGCAACTGTCATGCCCAGTGCTTTTGCAACACCTTCACCATAGGCGGGGTGGCAGGCAAAGCAATTACGAATATGACGATATTTGATAAAGTCTAAAGCATCGCCCATCGCACCCGCTGTATTGTCAAATAATGCCTGTTGTTGTTCAGGTTTCATTAATTCAAACAACGCACGTGGTTGGCTGAAGTAATCATTGTCATCTTCACGATAATCCCAAAAGTCCGCATCACCATTGATTTTTAACGGTGGTTCTTTGTACTGCGCTTGTTCCTGCCATTGACCAAAACTATTCGGTTCATAGTGCGGTAAAGCACCGTAATTGGCATCAATACGGCCTTGACCATCTCGATGATTACTATGTACAGGACAGCGTGCGGCATTGACTGGAATTTGTTGATAGTTCACACCTAAACGGTAGCGTTGTGCATCGGCATAGTTAAACAAACGCGCTTGTAACATACGGTCGGGCGAAACGCTGATTCCTGGGACTAAATTACTTGGCGCAAAAGCGGATTGCTCTACATCCAAGAAGAAGTTTTCAGAATTACGATTCAGTTCAAATTCACCAACTTCAATGAGTGGATAGTCGCCGTGAGGCCATACTTTGGTGAGATCAAAAGGATGATAGCTGACTTTTTC
>DAOMAH010000115.1:3512-5657 GCA_035426725.1 Acinetobacter sp. | reverse complement strand
ATCTAATAAGCCTTTGAGTAAGAAACCTGCTGCAACTGCACCAACGTTACCACCCGCACCGATAATTCCAGCAACGCCACCTAAAGCATTACGGTCGATAAACGGAACGAGGGCATAGGTTGCACCACAAGACATGTGGGTAAAGAGGGCAAATACGGTCATACTGATAATCGCTAAGCCAATTGTGTTCATTTGAGAGAACAAAATTAAGAATAAGCCTTCACATAGAATAAGAATAAACAGGATGGTTGTACGTCCATCTAAACCTTTTTTAATTGCGATTTTATCTGAAAGAATACCGCCCAACGCACGAGCAAATAGTGCTAGTAAACCAAAAATACCTGCTGTTAAGCCAGCTTCTTTAAGTCCCATATTAAAATGGTCGACATAGTACATCGCTGCAATGTTATGGATGAAGATTTCGATACCAAAGCACGCTGCATAAGAAACAAAGAGAATCCAAACGCGATAGTTACAGGCAGCTTGAATCAAGATTGCCGTACCACCTTTTTTACCACTACCAACTTCGATACCTTTTTCACGTAATTCTTTGAAATCACCTTGTGGACAGTCTTGAGTAAATTTCCAGTAAAGTACTCCAACAATCACCATCATCACGCCTGGTATGAGTAACGCGATTCTCCAACCCATCGCTTGTTCAACGCCAAACATTAAAAGCGCGCCTAAAATTAAAGGCATAATTGCTTGTGTCGCGCCGCCGCCTGCATTTCCCCAACCTGCTGAAGTGGCATTTGCCGTACCCACGACATTCGATGCAAACATCACACTGGTATGGTACTGCGTGATAACAAAACTTGCGCCAATGGCACCAATTAATAGACGGAAAAACAGGAAAGATTCATAAGTATTGGCAGCCGCAACACCAAAAACTGGGATACTGCCGAGTAGAAGAAGTGCAGTATACGTTTTACGTGGCCCATATTTATCACAGAGTGGGCCGACAATCAGGCGAATCACAATGGTTATTGCTACTGCGGCAATGTTGATATTGGCAATTTGATCTTTAGTTAAATTAAATTCACCCTTAATTACAGGCATGAGAGGGGCGCATGCAAACCATGCAAAGAAACAAACAAAAAATGCGAGCCATGTCATATGGAAAGCACGCATTGCTGGTGTAGAAAAATTGAATAATTTTATTTCAGTGGCTTTCTTAGCCGCGATATTCATGTTGGAAGACATGGGCTTCTCCTGAACTGTACGAAGTATCATTTTTGCTGCGCACTTTTGCAGCAGCAAACCGAACAGAACGGACATCTTTGGCCGTCAGCAAATTCTCGTGAATCTACATTGATTCATCCTGCTGGAGATATGCAAATCCTGTGCCAAAGTATTGAAAGTGCTTTTATGGTTATTTAAAATATTGATTTATATGGTGAAAGTATGTTGGTATTTAATGTTTTAACGAAATCCATAAAATATGTAATCGAGAGATAATCATTTTTAAAACTTTGAATTCGCTCACTTTGAGCAACAAATCTATGCAGATGCGCTTTTTTCAAGCACAGATTTCTTTTGCTTCACAAAATTAAAGCAGCCGAAGCTGCTTTTATGTTTTTAGAAAATTTAGAAGCGATAACCGACACCGACATAAGTAATAATCGGGTCAATACCAATGGTCGTGGTTGCTTGAATCAGTTCTTTCCCCGTTTTTTTATCATTAACGAAGATTTTTGATTCACTTTCCATTTTGGAATACGACACGGAACCTACTGCAAACCAATTTGGATTGATGTCATAGGTTGCGCCAACCGTGACAATTGGGGCAAAAGTATCTTCAGCTTCTAGTTTCACAACAGGGTCTGCCGAAGAGGTTTTATTATCCAACGCTGCGCCAGCTTTATTATCATGGATATTCTGAATCATATGACCTGCTTTAATGAGATCGGCTTCAATACCAGGATTCATTTCTAAATCATTAAAATAGGCATACATTACGCCAGCACCAATATAGGGACGGAATTTATTCACGCCTGATTTACCAAATTGATAATGCAATTCAACGGCAGGTAGCCATGCACGTGCTGAAGCAGCTTTGTCGCCTTGGGTTAAATCAGTCACATGAATATTTTGTTTTAATCCGATGTTCCCTAAAGCAGTATTTGCATTGCCACTTAATGGCGC
>DAOMAH010000115.1:0-3412 GCA_035426725.1 Acinetobacter sp. | reverse complement strand
CATATAAGAGTGGATTGGAAGATCTATCCGCTGCCTTAAGTACAGATTCCTTTGATACAGCTCCAATTTTTGATTGTGTTCCTTCTGCAACAGTCGTGGTGTTGGTTATCGGGATTGCTGTACCTTGAGGCATAGCATGTAACCAACCAGCGGAAACTGAAAATCGTTTAAAGCCATCGCCATCTTTTAAACTAAAGTAAGAAGATTCGGCAAAACTAACAGTAGGAAGAGCAAGAGTAGAGCTAAGCGCAAGGAAAAGTGCGTGCTTTTTCATGAGAAGGACTCCGTGTCCGAATTATAAAATTTGTTGTGAACAAAATATCCTTTTTGGTAGAAATGTGTGTTTAGTTAAAATTTATAATTGTTATGCTTATGCAAAAAATGTTTGATTTAGATAAATTGATAAAGAAATTGTAAAGTTGAAAAAATAGGCAATCAAAATTGCCTATTTAAAAATTATTTTGAATAATGAATTACATAAAGCGTGATAAGTCTTCCTCTGGACGAGCGGTTAAAACTTCAATACCAGTTTGTGTAACTAAAATAGTATGTTCGTATTGTGCAGACAATTTATGGTCTTTGGTCACAACAGTCCATTTATCGCCTAAAAGTTTAGTTTGCCAAACACCTGCATTTACCATCGGCTCAATGGTAAACGTCATGCCTGCTTCCAAACGCATGCCTGTGCCTTTTTGACCGTAATGCAATACTTGTGGTTCGTCATGAAAAACCGTGCCAATGCCATGACCACAATATTCACGGACGACACTAAACCGTTCCGACTCAACATATTGCTGAATGGCATGACCCACATCACCCAAATATGAACCATCTTTCACTGTCGCCATACCACGATACATGGCTTCTTGTGCAACCGTACATAAACGCTTTGCTAAAATAGTGGTTTCACCACCGACCACATACATCATGTTGGTATCACCGTGATAACCATCTTTAATGACCGTCACATCAATATTTAAAATATCGCCTTTTTTCAAAATCTTGCTTTCAGAAGGAACACCATGACACACCACATGGTTAATAGAAGTACAGATAGAATGTTGGAAAGCAGGGCGACCTGGCGCACCACCATACCCTACACAAGCAGGAATGGAATGCTGTACATTTTCAATATGATTGCGACAGATGGTGTCGAGTTCTAAAGTGCTCACGCCTGCTTTAATATAAGGCTTAATCATATCTAATACTTCGGCAGCCAATCGTCCTGCTATCCGCATTTTTTCAATTTCATCCGAAGTTTTAATCAATCGACGCGGTGCTTCATAAGTTGTATTCATGATCTTTAAAAACTTTTGGAAATTTATATGTGACTATGGTATAAATAGCCGCCTATTTTATCAAATGCTTTTCGTGTTAATTTTTTAATTAGAATTTTTGCGAAAAATTGAGAAATAGTTATAAAAAATCCGCACATATATCGTCACATTACTCTGGGTGCCTAGCAATGGGTGGAGAATGCGGATATATGGAGGCCTAACCCAAACTTTAAGGTAAAGAAAATGGCAGATTTCAACGTAACAATTCGTGACCTACTTCAAGCAGGCGCGCACTTTGGTCACCAAACTCGTTTTTGGAATCCAAAAATGCGTGAATACATTTTTGGTGCACGTAACAAAATTCACATCATTAACCTTGATATTACAGTTAAAGAGTTTAATGACGCTTTAAACTTTGCTAACCAATTAGCAAGCAAAAAGAATAAAGTTTTGTTCGTTGGTACAAAACGTGCTGCTTCTAGCATCATTCGTGAACAAGCTCAACGTGCGGGTCAACCGTATGTAGATCACCGTTGGTTAGGTGGTATGTTGACCAACTGGAAAACACTTCGCCAATCAATCAACCGTTTGAAAGACCTTCAAACTCAATCTCAAGACGGTACTTTTGCTAAGCTAACTAAGCGTGAAGCATTAGAGCGTACGCGTGAGATGGATAAACTTGAACGTGCTTTAGGCGGCGTGAAAAACATGGGTGGTTTACCTGACGCATTATTTGTAATCGACGTTGATCACGAAGCGATTGCAATTAAAGAAGCTAAAAACTTAGGTATTCCAGTTATCGGTATCGTAGATACAAACTCTAACCCAGACAACGTTCAATACGTTATTCCAGGGAATGACGATGCGATCCGTGCAGTAACACTTTATGCTTCTTCTATGGCTGATGCGATTCTTGCTGGTAAAGAATATGCTCAAACACAAGCAAATGCGCAAGCTAAAGGCGAAGAAGCTGCTAAAGAAGCTCCAGAGGCTTAATGCGTTTTGACGCAGGCTTGTCATTTTTGCGACATGTAATCGTGGCAAATTAAGCGTCAATAAAGCAGAACGGCCCAGAGTACACTTTGGGCCGTTTTTGTTGAACAGATTATTTTTCTACCGTATTTAGGAGAACAACATGACTGCAGTTACTGCGAGCATGGTAAAAGAATTACGTGACCGTACTGGTCTTGCCATGATGGAATGCAAAAAAGCGTTAACAGAATCAAATGGTGATGTTGAATTAGCGATTGATAACCTTCGTAAATCTGGTCAAGCAAAAGCAGCTAAAAAAGCGGGTAATATTGCAGCTGACGGCGCGATCACAATCATTCAAAACGGTAATAAAGCACTTCTTTTAGAAGTTAACTGCCAAACTGACTTCGTTGCAAAAGACGACAACTTTGCTGGTTTCTCATCTAAAGTTGCTGCTGCTGCACTTGCTGCAAACGAAACTGATGCGACTAAAATTGCTGAACTTAAACTTGAAGATGGTTCAACAGTAGAAGAAGCGCGTGTTGCTTTAGTTCAAAAAATTGGTGAAAACATTCAAGTTCGTCGTGCTCAAATCGTTGAAGGCGAAAACTTGGCTGTGTACAAGCACGGTTTAAAAATCGGTGTTGTTGTTTCTTACACAGGTGATGCAGAAACTGGTAAAGGTATTGCAATGCACGTTGCTGCGTTCAATCCAGTTGCAGTAAATGCTGAAGGCGTATCTGCTGAGCTCATTGCAAAAGAGAAAGAAATTGCAGAAGCTAAAGCGATTGAGTCTGGTAAGCCAGCAAACATCGTTGAAAAAATGGTTACTGGTTCAGTTGAAAAATACTTGAATGAAGTTGCACTTGATCGTCAAATGTATGTAATCGACAATGACAAGAAAGTTGCTGATGTATTAAAAGCAACGGGTACTGTGGTAGCTCAATTCATTCGCTTCGAAGTAGGTGAAGGTATTGAGAAGAAAGCTGAAATGAGCTTTGCTGATGAAGTTGCTGCTGCTCAAGCTGCTGCTGCTCAATAATTTTTATTGAATCAGTAAATGTTTAAAAAACCCAGTCATCATGACTGGGTTTTTTATTACCTAAGATTTTAAAATTTGAAATTTCTTTGCATCAACGAAGCACTGTATTTGACGGTCGTAA
>DAOMAH010000114.1:0-5690 GCA_035426725.1 Acinetobacter sp. | reverse complement strand
TCATTTTTTTGAGCTGCTTCAATGTATTTCAAGAATGCGCCGTATGGCATCGTTAAAATATCATCTGGTCTATGGCCGCAACTAATCAAGTATTGAAACGAATCGAACCAAGTGGACTCGTTTACCTCGGTTTTTGATCTGCTTTGTTGTTTCTCTTTCTTAAAGAATGCTTCATTCACTTGAATGATTTTTAAAACCAGTTCAGCAATCGCATCCTGATTTGCAATATGTTTTGCGAAATTCTCTGGGTCAAGTGATGTCGCCAAAGAACAAAGACCCATGATGTTAAAAATCTCAGTTCCAATTAACGCTGTGATTGTTTCTACTGAATAACTGTCTAGCTTTTTGATTGAATCCGCAAATTGAGCAAAATGATTCAAGTCTTTTACTTTAATCTGCTTCACTTCGATTTTCTGATCAATGAATGTATGTTGCAACGATTCATTGTTTAAAAGAAAAAAGTCATTCATAGAAAAAATCCTAAAATACAGGCACGAAAAAAGACGCTAATGCGCCCCTGTGCCTGCATGTATTACTTAAACTGGCGCTGCAATTTGAACAATACGTCCGAATAAGCCAAGACTTGAATCGCTGCCTTTGTCTGCATCAGATAACGCCATGCCACTAATCTCATAAGAACCAAGCTCTTCATGAATTAATGGGAACGTTGCGGAAGCATCCTTTTTAGTACGCCACAACTTCACTTCCACTTTGCTATTGTCTACTGTGTTAATGCCACGGAAAGTCAGCTCGTACTCTGCGCTATCCTTGTCGTTAATTGTCGTCACAGAAGCCGCACCTGCTGTAAAGTCAGCAGTCAATGGCATGGTTAGACCTGCCACATCATTAAGCGTTACTGTGCCGAAAGCTGCATCAACTTTGTATTTTGATGAGTCCACAACAACTGGCGTTCCAGTTGAGTCTTTGATTACTACATTCGAGACATTGTAACCGCCCAGTGGAACTTCAACACCGACAGCCACAGTGCCAAGACTTTTGCCTGTAACTGGTCCGCCTGCAATTGCAGTTGCATGACCATTTAGAATATAAGCAATATTTTCTTTGCTCGCTTCTTCTAAAGTACCTTTAAAGTTCACGCTACGAGTTTTCGTCATCATGAAGTCAGTAGTACGTTGACCCGATGTTGACTCTTGATGTTCGATCACATCGCCATCCAACTCAATTTCAAAGTCTGGCGCATTTCCCACATGACGAGATGCCCCCGCCACACCTGCGACAATCAGCGACAAGTACAATTTACCTTGCAACGAAATATACTGCTTAGCCATTGGCTTTTACCTCTTTAGGTTTGACAACTTGAACTTTGACTTCCTCAATATTTCCAAGTTGTTTGTGTTTTTGAATTTCTGCTTCTGTTAAGCCACCAATGTAATCACCTTTTTTAAAGCGACCAATTGGCTTTAAAGCCTTGTATTGCTTTGCCATAAATACCTCAGAAACTGTTAATCATTTGACATTCAAACAAATACGGCAGCCATAACTTGCCTGCTGCTGACATGTGCTGAACCCCCGCATTTGCTCGCTTGAATTGTTTAAACCCTGCAACTTGAGGATTAAACCCTTGCATACGCTTTAAAATTTCGATGATAAAAGGGCTGGCTGCACTGCGAACCAGTGTTGTATCTTCAAGCTGCGAGCCTGCTTCCTCAACACACAAAACAATAAGCCATTGTTGATACACAACACTTGCTGTCCCATTTCCTACCGACTCACCCACTCGATCATCCACGTAAATGATGCTAATTGATGGCGCTACTGCCGTTGCTTGCAGCATGTCATCAACAGAAAATGGCGTATAAACAGCTTGAATCGAGTCAATGTCTTGCAGATGTGTCTTGATAGACGTTTCGAGTGCAAAATAATTACTTGGCATCTCTCAGTAAATCCTCTAGATATTCTTCGATTGATAGCAGCATGTTCTGTGCATCATCTTCTGATACACCGAAGATAGGGCGAGCTGGAACGGTGATTGATTTACGTTTGACCCAACCGCCTGTTGGTGTTTTGAAAACAAGATAAGGCTTACTTTTAGCTCTAATGGTTCCGCCGTAATGCATCAGCTTCGCATATAGAACATCAGTGAGAATTGAAACGCCATTTTTGTTAAGTCGAGTGCGGATCGAGTTTAATAATCGCCCCGTATCTCTTAACGTTTGACCATTTTGAGCAATTGCCCGCCATGACTTTTGCCAAGGTCTACCATCAGGCGCTACACCTCGTTTAAAACGATCATGCACACCATCTAGCAGAATATCGCCTAGCTCGTCATAAAGCGCTTTATGGTCGCCTGCTTTCGACTCTACCTTGCGAAGCCAATCCTTTAACTTTTCTTCACCTTGAAAGTAAAACCCCTGTTTATCCGCCATAACCACCTCACTTGACGCTTGGCATCTGGTTTAAAACATCATCACTAAAAACACCGCCGCGATATGTCGATCCAATCGGCATTGTGGTCGGTGATTTAGCAGCAGGTTTAACTTCTTGAGTTGTTGGATTCTTAACAAGCAGAACGTTTGTGCCCTTTGACACACCTTTTAAAAAACCAATTGCATCTTCATAACGTCTATGGACTTCTTCAGATGCTCGGCTTTTCCAAAGTAAATATCGGGCAATATCACAAGCAAAGATTTTTATATTGTTGGGTGGGTATTCAAGCGGGATTGCATACTTCGCACCAATCCAGCCATCAATGATTGAGTCTGCATCTGCAATGGCAGCGTCTACAGACTCACCCCCCATCAAATAACGCTCTAACTGTGATATTTCTGCCTGTCCGTAACGCTTCACCATGTCATCACGGGTTGCGTACATGAGTCACCACCGTTATGTAGTTGATTTAACTTTTACCAACGCCTTTGGCTTCAATACAGTTGGCAATTGGTTTGCTTGAACATGCAAATCAAAACCACGATCAAAGTCTTTGATGCGCTGCTTAGCGTAATAAGGCAATGCGGAAGTATTCACTGTTTCGTTAAAGTCAGCAGGTGCCAATGCAGTAACAAACACGTCCTGAGTACCACGTGGATATGCTGTACCTGTCTTGGTCGCATAAATCGGTGTACCGCCGATTGACTGACGATTCACAACAAATTTTAATCCGCCAAATTCAAAGCCTGACGTGTTAGAACGTCCTAGCTTTTGCTCAGCAGCAGACCAACCCAAGAACACCTCACGGACGTTTTTATGAGCCACTAAAGCGTCATAAAATGCACGATCTACTTCAACTTCGATTGTTGTGTAAATCTCTTGACCTAATGCGTCTTCAATTGAATCAATTACGTCTTGGCATTTTGCCGCAACATTGGTTGTTGCTGTGCCTAGATCAAAATCAACCTCGGTTTGTGAGACACCAAAGTCTGTGAAGTAATTAATAATCGTTGACCCATCAGCGTCAACAATAATTCCCTGCTTTGCTTTTAATCGGCGAAACGCAAGTGTTGTGTCAATCTTGTTTTTCATTGCTTGCAAACGGTCAAGAACTTTGCCGCTTACTGTTTCAGCAGCAGTGCTACCGAATGCACGTACACCCATTACATCGGATGCCAAAACAACATCTTCAAGCGGCATGTGTGGAATTGTCCAAGACTTCGCAATGCGAGTACCTGAACTATTTTTAGGTGCGACACCACCCCAAGCAGTTGTTGGCACAAGAATGTTTGTTTCTGTCATAAACTCAGCACCAAAACTATTTGTAGTGCCTGGAATTTGTCGGAACAATTCGATGTCGGATGGATTGCCGATTCGAGTTGGTAAGTTTGTAATCGCTAAAGATAGCTCTTCTGTGCTAAACACTGATTGATCTAAATTCATTTTTTAGCCCCTTTAAGCTGAACGTACAGCAGTGATATTAAGTAATGCAAGTGCTGCTACTGCGTTGGTTTTCTCGCCGTTGGTAACGCCTGCTGCATATGCCAATTTACCTTCGGCATAACGCGCATCGAGCGCAATAATCACACCTTTGGCTGTTTGACCTGCGCCTGTTGTCACTGCATCGCCAATAAAGATGCCTGCCGCAGCGTTGGTCGCCTGCACGCTAAACTTAATAACGTTCCCAGTACCATCAAATGCAATTACTTGACCGTTGACTAGACTTTGGCTAGCTGCAATAGTCACGTTTTCACGACTTGGGCGGTGATTGCCCTCTAATTCCCACGCAATTACATCACTTACTGCTGTGTGGTTGTCTGTAACTGTTTGAACCATTTCACTTCCCCTTATTTACGTTGCTTTGCTTGATCTACGAGAGAACCAGCACTAAATTGTTTTTCATTACTTTCATCGGCTTTCGCTTGATGAGTGAATAAATGAGCTGGGCCAGCATTTGCAGGAATATTTTTCGCTGAAAACTGACGCAATTGTTTAGCTGTGAATGAAAAACTTGAATCATCCATCGCCGTGTATGCTGCTTTATCTTCAGCACTAAATTGAGTTTTTAATTCAGTTTCCAGTGCACCGATGTCTTTGTGACGTTGCTCAGACTTAAACTGTTTTAGCTCTGCCTGTGCTGTGTCACGTTCTGTTTCTAGCTCGGCAATACGAGCTTTTGCTTGATCTAAGTCCACGCTTGTGTCCTCTCGTTGGTTGTTTGGATTGTGACTTGCTGCCACAGCCATAGTGTTTTCATCTGCACCTAAGGCACAAAACGAAACTTCTCTGATACGACCACCACGGAATACCGTAATTGGTCCATGTAATAACTTGCCATTCACTGTGACGGTGTTGCCTGCTTGAATTTCATCAATGCTTGACGGCTCAATGCGTACTGACATTTGCCACGGGAATCCGTCATCTGAATCTGTAGCGACTTGCGTACCAAATTCATTGCTAAGCAAGATGCCACTTACAGTTAATCCTGATTCATAGCTGATTGAGTGGTTTTCGATTGCGCCTGCTCGTTGATAAGACGAATGCTCAAGCAGTGCAGGAATACGACCTTTGACTTGCATTGAGTCCAGATCAAAGATGACTTGCTTCCAGTACCAATGATCTGTAATGACTTCACCGCTATATGCAACACCTGAAAAAGTGCGCTTCTTGTTTTCAATTGGCTGATCTAAAGAAATTTCACTCAACCGAAAACAGAACTTGTTTTGTTCATCTGCCATATTTCACCCATTAAAAAAGCGACCCTTTGGTCGCCTTGTGGTTAAATTTCTTCTTGGACTACTGAAAGCCCATTCAAAGCCAATGCTGCCTGCCAGTTCTCTTGACTATCCCCATCTAAGACAAGTCTTTCATATAGAAGCTCAAGTGATGGCTGTAACTCTGCAGGTACTACCTGTTGTCGCAACCCACCATCACTGAATATTGCGTAATCTTCTGGCTTCCACCATGAATGACAGCCCCAATAAATACCATTTGCACCCTGTAGCTTTACGGAAAGATTGTTAGAACCACAGCCGTAGAGTTCGGCAATTTGGTTGATCGAATCGCGGTGTGCATCGGGAATGATATTTACGACTGATAAGTTAAACATTTAACGTCACTCCTAAACGTTTAGCGAGTTCTTTTTCGATAGCTAATGTTTCATTGTCTGAAACTAATTTACCGACACCAATAAGACTGTAGATGTGTCCGTTGAATGCTAGTGATGTACCTGCACGTCTACCAATGTATATTGGATGATTACCATAGTTGCCTGTACCTTGCGAATTATTTGAACTTGCAAC
>DAOMAH010000113.1:0-5719 GCA_035426725.1 Acinetobacter sp. | reverse complement strand
TCAATCATCTGCTTCAAAGATTTTTAAAATTAACATAATACACCTTATACGAAATGCCTATATCTTTTCTTTAATTTTCAATGATATAGTGAAGCCTTAAAAGCCCCTTTTCTCCAATCGGGGCTTTTTTTATGATTTATCACGTTCCACGCTTACTATTTGATCATTGTTCCACGGTTTTGATTAGATATTTTAATCATTCCAGTAAGAACCGAGCGAGTGTCTACGAGCGATTGAGCATCATAAAAATTTCGTCCCTGCCTTTTCCCTGATTACAAGCTCCCCTTAACTTAATAACGAAAGATACAGAGCATCCCGAAGGGTGCGAACTTTGGAGCTTTTGCTTTTGAAACGACACGAGCGAAGCGAGTGCCATAGCCTTTGATTTTTTCTTGATTTTCCTTTTTATCTTTTTAAATCTTTTTAAAAGCTTTTTAGACCATCCAGAACCATTGCTATCAGAAGGTTTTATAGGATATAGGTGGAGAACATGACGCACAGAGGTGGAGAACATGACGCACAGAGGTGGAGAACATGACGCACAGAGGTGGAGAACATGACGCACAGATGGGAGAAATATTGACTTCACTCCCTTTTATAGGTAAAAGTATTGTTATCACGATCATTTAATTGAAAAAAATGTCAAAAAAACTAATAGCGATGGATAACGAGTTAATTCGATCTTCTTATGTGCTAGATGTCAGTGAATTGAAGTTAATTTATACAGCACTATCAAAATTAGATAGCTCAAAACAAATTGAACCTCGAACGGCTATTTACATTACTAAAAATGACTATGTACAACTAGGTACAAATCCAAAGAATATAGTAAGAGAAGTGCGCTATGCGTGTGAAAAACTAATGAAAAGAACATTAGTTATAAACACCGAAATAGGTGACCTTTACACACACTGGATGCATCATGTGTGGTTATTGAAATCAGATGACTTAACAGATCTCATGAATAATTATGAGGATGCAAAAAAATTATTAAGACCGAACATTGCTCACCAAAAAATGGTTTTAGATATATTAAAAGAGCTAAAAACTTGTGATGAAAATCTCGTAGCTAGAATTGAATTTCATGATGACATTTTGCCATTTTTAAGTGCTTTACAAAGTCACTTCACACAATTAAGACTTGATGACCTTAAAAATCTTTCTACTTTTTATTCTCACCGTTTCTACCATCTGATGATGCAATTTAACTCAACAGGTGTTTGTAAACTATCTTTAATGGAATTGAGAAAAATACTCTTACTAGAAGATAAATACAGTCAAACAAAAGACTTAAGAAAGTGGGTTATAGAACCAGCAATAAAAGAAATTAGAGAGAAAACTAGCTTTTTCATAGAACATAAACTTATAAAAACAGGTCAAAGATACACATATCTGGAACTAAAATTTAAGCAGAAAAAAACTATTGAGATCAAAAAAGCGAAAGCGATCTCAAGTGATGCTATTGAGTTGTCAGAAGCTCAAATCAGTAAATACAGCTCAATTTTAAGTCGTATTAATGATATGTCAGACCTTTCAACATTTCCGACCTATGATGCCTTTGCTCTTTGGATTGCTAATATTTTGCGAGATCCTAAAAGTGTTAGAGATGAAACAGCTAAACGAATTTTTAAAGCCCTTAGAACCCATACAGATTTCAAAAAATAAACCTTTTTATTGCAGTTTTTAAGTATTAATTTCCAGCTATGAAATTAAAATTGTATAATATAATTGTGCCATTAATGAAATAAGCAAGCCTACCTGTATATACAAAAAACCTTCGGTTTTTCGATATACAGGGACTTGTTAGGGTTCCACCCTAAGACCCGTAGCCCATCACAGATGGGCAAGTCAACATGATTGACTTAAAAGCAAAACCAAAGCCTGTTAAGGAGATGTACGGTGAGTATACGAAGTAAATCTAAAATTTTCAGACTCACGGAGTTACAGCTAGAACAACTTGAGCAGCACCTTGAAAAAGAGCAAACGACTTTTACAGACTTCATTCTGTCTCTAATTCAAAGGGAAATTATGAAAGATGCTGTAACCGTAAGACGACCAGAAGAAGAACTACAACCGAGGACCAAAATCAAAACAGTGGTAGAAGTCGTCAAACGCTACCAAAAAACCGATCCTGATTTACTGCTTGAGCTATCCAAAATCGGCAACAACTTGAATCAGATAGCCCGAGCCTTAAACATCATTAAAAATGCTAATCCTCAAGAGCAACGCAAGTTAGATATTTTCAGTATTTTTTTAGTTTTAAAAAGCATTCAAACCGAGTTAGAACAAGTATTCCCTGCGCTTCCTAAAATCAGCAGACAAAGCACTGAAAGGCTTAAAAAACAATTGTCTTCAATCCAACTAGCGGAGCAGGACGAAAGTGCATATTAAATTCCTCGACCACGGAAAGGGTAGCCCTGCAAAAGCATCTGCATACTTACTCGACAAACTAGACCACCTAGGCAACGTCCGTGCAGGCATCGAAGTTTTAAAAGGGGATGCAACAACGTTCAACGCCATTTGTGACTCAAGCCCTCACTTATGGAAGTACACCAGTGGCGTGATTGCATGGTCAAAAGACGACGCACCGACAGACGAGCAGATCAAAGAAGTCTTAGACGACTTTGAAAAACATGCATTTTCGGGACTAGATCCCTCGCAGTACCACCTTTTCGCAGTGCTACACATAGATGATGATGGCTCAAAGCACATCCACGTTCTAGCACCACGCCTTGATATACAAAGCGGAAAATCACTGAATATTGCGCCCCCTGGTCATGAAAAGCATTTTGACTCGCTGAGGGACTACTTCAACACAAAATATCAATGGTCACGTCCTGATGACTTGCTTTTAATGCAGACCACACAAGAGCCGAATCACATTGCCAAGCTGAACGCCCAAGCAAAAAAAATTCTTAATGAGCAAGATCTCACAAACCTAACAAAATCACAGTTTTGTAAGGTAATAGATAATTACGTCAAAACTCTTTTAAAAACACAAACAGTAAAAAATAGAGCCGAAATTGTGAGTTGTATCGAGCAACTGGAAGGTGTGGCATCAGTCCGAGCACAACAAACCGTAACTGTCACTCTCAATAATGGCAAAAAACATAGACTTTCAGGCGATTTTTATCATGAACAATTCGAAATTGGACTTTATTCAGAGCGTCTCAGAGCAGAAGCAGAAAGCCGACCAACTGCAAACGAGCTTGCACAGGCTATCCGAGACGCTCAAAGCATTCGAGATGACTATCGAGCAAAGCGAGGAGCCTATCACTCAAAACAGCATGCTTTTACAGCAAGTCCAGCGGACGACAATCGCCCTCAAATCGCATCTAAGCTCGATATTGACCGAAATAGGCAATTTATCACCCCAAGCCATAAAAGAGACGACAGCGAGCTACAAGGCGCAAATAGACGCATTGTCGACTCAGCTAGCGAGTATAGATATTACGGAAATATCAAAAGTGAAATCGAGCATAGATTCGTTTTCAGTCTCACTTCAAGACTTCCAAGCGACCATAAACCGCCAGTTACAGGGCATAAAGATCGACCAAACCAGTCTAGAGAAGTCTATTCAAAGCCAAGTACAGCAAGTCATAGCGAGCCAAAGCAAACAAATCAACAGTCAGTTCCAGAGCCTTTTGACGGAAAAATTGAACAACCAGAGAGCTTTTCACGGACTACTGGGGATAGTGATATTTACAGTGTTGATGCTTTTAATCAGTTTTTATTTCGCCTTTCAAGCACGAACCAACCTAAAAACAATCGAAGCTCAAAAGCAAATGATTCAACAGAACGCACAAACGATCACAAGCCAAATCAACTATTTGAACAGTCTACGGAGATAAGGCATGCAGACCGAAATCGACCATTATTTGACAGAGCAAAACAGCTTATTGATGCAACAAAACAACTTGTTAGCGGAGCAAAACAAAGCTTTGACTCAACAAGTCGATTCATTAAAGACCATCTTGACCGGCTACAGCGAAGTAGAGCAGGAATTACAGGACAAAATCAGCATTTTGCAATCGGAGAAACAGGCACAACAAGGCTTGATCTCGGCACTCAAAATCGAGCTATCCAAAATCGAGCAGGGCAGCTTTTCGGAGCAGTTACAGCAAACATTTCAGGAAAACTTGAAAACCCAATTACAAACGCAATTAGCGAGAGCATTGAATCAACTGGATTTAAACAGCGCTGTCAGCGACTTGGTGAAGGTCGAGTTAAAACAAATTCAAATGACCATTGGCACACAGCAGACAGACATCGAGAAGGCACTCTCGAAAATCTTGCAATTGAAAGTACCAACCAACTTTTACGAAGATTTGGAGACGCAAAGCGAGCAGATCAATACGCTTGGGGAAACTGTAGAAAGATTAATAGCGTTAATCAACAACTTGAACGACTAGAAACCACAGTAGCGGAAATTCGACTCAAGCCAAAACCGGCTACGAATTTCAGTTACTTGCGAAGTGACGGTTATTACCCCGATTACGTTGGTTATCACAAAGAACTATGCAACAAGCAACAGGAAGCCTATAACAACAAAAAACCACTACAGTTGATTGATTATATACAGAAAAAATCTAAAAATTTAGAAACGTACATTAGCCGTGCACGTTCAAATATCCACGAATGGGAATACGATAAATTTGAGAAAATAATCAAAAACGACAATCAAATGCTGAAATATCTGCAATGTGAGAAGATTTTAGAGCCTCAAAATGACCATTTAAAACAGCAAAGAGAATCATATCAAGCGTGTTTAAAGAGTTTTGAGAGTATCAATAGTCAGATTCACGAGATCAAAAACCCATCCCCTAAACGCAATATTTCTCAACAGATCTATGAACAAGATCACAAGCCACAGCCAAACAATGATTTAGATTTAGATTTTTAGTAAATATCAACAATGATTTACTGAACAAATATCTATCATCTCTTGCCCGACTTTGAAATATGGCTAAAGCCATATTTCAAAGCATCGAGCGAAGATAGGTTAAGCACCTAAACGCATTAATTTTTCTTGAATCGCATCACTGACAAAGGAGTTAAGAGAATTACTTGATGCTAAAACAGCTTTACGGTGCATTTCAGGGCTAATACGCACATTAAACGTGCCTTTAAATGGCTGATCAGGGTTTTTACCTAGTTCAGTACAAGATTCTAAATAGCCATCTACAGATTCTTTAAAAGCTTGCTCAAGTGTTTTTAATGTTTCTGCTTCATAGGTGATGAGATCACGGATAAACGCAAGTTTTCCAAACAATTCGCCTGTTTCGAGATCAGGTTCAATCGTACCAAGATAGCCTTTGTATTTTAAGTAGCTCATAAAAATCTCTCCTGCTTGAGTGCCTGTTTCACAGCTTTCAATGCTCCACCTTTGATTTCATTTTCAGGATGTGGCCTGTGCAGTAAAATCATGTGTTCAGTTTTTGCATTAAAAAAACGGACACGAGAGCCTGCCATTTCAAACTTTTCATAGCCGAGCTGATTCAGTAAAACGACTAAATCCTTATACGGAAATGTATTTTTTGCATTTCCGAATTTTTCTAATAACTTTTCCGTTTTACCCATACTTTAACCCTGCCATTACTGCAACTAAGTATAGTTCCTTTTAAATAAAAATTGCAACTATCCATAGTTGCAATTTCGTATAAGCGCCATTATGTTAAATAGAGCTTCATCTGTGTTGCTCTCATAAAAGCTTAGCTAA
>DAOMAH010000112.1:0-5745 GCA_035426725.1 Acinetobacter sp. | reverse complement strand
GGTTCAGGCGCGAAGGCATATTTTATGCGCTCTTTAGCGCTTGTAATTGCCATGAGTCTGATTTTTATTACCCAATCTTATTTTACCGCAACGCTGTTAAAAACCGATGGCAAACTCACATGGCGTGACACGAAGTATATGATTCGATATATGTATGGTGCGAATGGCTTTATGACTCGTCAAATTCCAACCTTGTTGAGTTTCTTAAAACCGAACTTTCACCCGAATGACCTCGATACCACCGAATTATTGAATAAATGGCGGGCTGAACTGGGTTTTAATCTCAGTTAAAACTAAAGTTAAAGCTATGGGCAATGAAAATTGCCTATTTCTTTATTCAAAATATGGCGAACTTCGTTGATAATTTAACGCATTGACTAATAGAGTGTTACCGCGTGATTCGACAGATGCAAACGGAAGATATCGAAGATGTAGTGAGCATTGAGCGTTTGGTGCAAACGCATCCTTGGTCGACACAGCAATTTCAAGACTCTTTGACGACCTATCAATGTACGGTGTATGAGCAAGCCAATCAGGTCGTGGGGTTTTGTATTTTGCAGCCTGTACTCGATGAGGCGAATTTATTGCTGATGGCGATTCATCCTGATCATCATGGCAAAGGTTTGGGTTATGAATTACTGGATTATTCGATTCAGCAATTAAAAAATAGTCCTATTCAGATATTTTTAGAAGTTCGTGAAAGTAATACGGCTGCCATTCGTTTGTATGAAAAAACAGGTTTTCATCAAATTGATTTACGTAAAAACTATTATCCAAATCGAGATGGCAGTAAAGAACATGCGGTGATTATGGTGAAAACCTGCACCGATGATTTTGCAGCGCTATTTCAATAAAGGTGTTATTTAATAATTAAGTTATTCCATTCAGATGGCAATGTCGTCATCAATGAATTTCCAAGTTGATGAATTTCATGATCTGAAAGTGGGCGATTGAGTCTGCGCCATTGTCCATCCAGCAGTAATTCGAGTGGCGTGTATTGCGACTTATAGTTCATTTTTGCTGAATGCGGCACCCAATAACCCAAATATAAATAATCCAAATTTAGGCTGCGCACATATTCAATTTGTTTGAGAATCGCAAAGACACCGAGTGAACGGCGTTGTTCGTCTGGATCAAAAAAGGTATAAACCGCAGAAAGCCCATCATCCATTACGTCGCACGTTGAAACAGAAATTAACTTTTGATCTTTCCAAAGCTCGATAAAAAAACTCTCGCTGCAACTTTGAACTAGGAATTTCTCAAATTGATCGTAGTTGGCAGGGTACATATCGCCATCGGCATGACGTTCATTAATATAACGTTCGTACAATTCATAATGTTGTTGTGTGGCTTGTAAAGTAGGCAGAATGCGCATGGTCAAATCTTGATTACGTTTCCATGCCTTTTTTTGGCGGCTATTCATCTGAAATTCAGCGACAGGCACACGGCAAGAAAGGCATTGGCGACATAAATGGCATTCGGGACGATAAACAAAATCGCCACTACGTCTAAAACCGACGCGAGAAAGTTCAGACAAAGTCACCACATCAATCCGATGAATTGGATCTAAAAACACCATGCGCGCCGATTTATTTTCCAAGTAACTACAGTCGTGCGGCGGCGTAATGTAATACTGTAAGTCATTTAAAAGGGACTTGGGCTGGTATGATTTCATGCATCTATCCTTCCAAGATTTCGTTCATCCATTAACGATCTAATTTTGCATTTAATGCTATTGTTTTACTTGAAAATACACGTTCTTGATAACTTTTCCAATCAATTGCAGGGGCTATAATTACATTTTTTAACGATTTTAAGTATTGTTGGCGAGAAATTGTACTCGCACCCAAGCTTAGCAGGTGGTCATTAACCAGCTGGCAATCTATCCACGGTAACTGATTTTCTTGTCCAATGAGCATCAGCGTGTAAAACGCCATTTTAGACACATCGGTTTCGGTACTAAACATCGACTCGCCGAAACAGCCTTTACCAATGGTGACGCCATATAATCCGCCAATTAAAATCTGTTCATTCCAAACTTCAATACTATAGGCATAGCCTGCGTCAAACAAATCACAATAGCCTTGGATAATATCTTCACTAATCCAAGTTTCATTGGTGTAGTTACGGGGTAGGGAACAGCAGCGCATGACACGGTCGAAAGCCTGATTGATCGTGATGCGATAATCCTGTTTTTTCATAGTGCGAAGTAAAGATTTACTTGGATGGTACGCTTGAGGTTCGATAATGCAGCGTGGTTCAGGACTCCACCAGCAAATGGGTTCGTCTTCGTTAAACCATGGAAATAAGCCATGCGTATAGGCTTCAAATAAAGTCGATGGTGTGAGGTCTGCACCGATGCAAATAAAGCCATGACCTTCAGGATCGGCCTCGACAGGATTTGGGAAAATATATTGAGATAAGGGCAGTGAGGACATTTTTAAGAATAAGTCACAGAAACCATTCTAAACTAGCTGAAATAGCGGAGGTTGACAATCACTGTGGATCATCAACCTTGAAGAGTAAATTATTTTAAATTATCTAAATACTTTTCTGCATCCAACGCCGCCATACAGCCTGAACCTGCCGAGGTAATCGCTTGACGATAAATACTGTCGGCAACATCACCTGCTGCATAGACACCTTCAATTGACGCTGCGGTTGCATTGCCTGACGTACCACTTTGAACTTGGATATAACCGTCACGTAAATTCAGCTGACCGTCAAACATTGAGGTATTTGGCTTATGACCAATCGCAACAAATAAGCCTTGTACTTGAATGTCCTGCTTGCTGTCGTCTTGTGTCGATTGAATACGAACGCCAGTAACACCTGTGTTATCACCCAATACTTCATCGACGTGGTGATTCCAGATAATACTGATTTTGCCTTCTTTCTCTTTAGCAAACAGATGATCTTGTAAAATCTTTTCTGAACGCAAACTATCGCGGCGATGTACCAAAGTGACGTGCGAAGCAATATTTGAAAGATATAACGCTTCTTCTACCGCAGTATTTCCGCCACCAACCACCATGACTTTTTGGTTTTTGTAGAAGAAACCATCACACGTTGCACAAGCACTTACGCCTTGACCCATAAACGCAGTTTCAGATTCTAAACCGAGGTATTGTGCTGTTGCGCCAGTCGCAATAATCAACGCATCACAGGTATAGCTTTCCATATCGCCTTTTAAAACAAAAGGACGAGTTTTGAGGTCAACTTCGTTGATGTGATCATAAAGAATTTCAGTGCCGAAGCGTTCCGCATGCGCTTGCATACGTTCCATCAGTGCAGGCCCAGTTAATCCTTCAGGGTCACCAGGCCAGTTATCTACTTCCGTAGTGGTGGTTAATTGACCACCTAACTGTATACCTGCAATTAACGTTGGTTTTAAATTGGCACGCGCTGCATAAACTGCCGCACTATAACCCGCAGGGCCTGAACCTAGAATAATTAAACGTGAGTGACGAGCGTTCATTTAAGAACATCCTTTTTATATTGAAACTGTTAAAATTATACGTGAATCTACTGTCGTTTGGGGCAAATCTATGTGGATAATATTGATCAACTCAATCGAATTGCGCTATATATCAGGGGCCGGATGTTAACAACAACCTTCAACTATCGTGCATCTTTTTTGTAAGAACGAGTGCATAATATAAAACTTATTGATTAAGGTAAATGTACCTTAAAAAATACTCATAAATAACGAATTGGGCTACAGGATTGTATATGGCTGCTGTGTCAAATGTTTATGCACAACGCTTTTTAATAACATTGTTTTTGATTGCTTTTGGCATTTATTTATTTCTTGCGACTGTCACTTATACCCCATTTGATCCTGGTTGGATGCACATTTCGAGCGACACTCAGCAGGTATCTAATGCGAGTGGTGTGGCAGGGGCGTGGATTGCAGATTTATTGTTCGGTTTTTTGGGCTGGGCAAGTCTTTTTATTCCTCTATTTTTATTTTTGGAAGCGATTCAAGTTTGGTGGCCTCGTAGTTTTCTAAACCGTCCATTTCGTTATGCTGCACAGTTCTTCTTTATTTTATCTATTTCTAGTTTGTTGTATTTGCATTGGAATACGCCTGCCGACACTTTAGATAATGCTGCAGGCGGTATCATTGGTTATGAGTTGGGACAAAGTTTATCTCAACTCTTAACAATTTATGGTGCTACGCTGTTTTTATTGGTTTTTAGTATTGTATTCATCACTTTAGCATTTGGTGTGCAATGGAATAAAACATGGGCGACCTTAAAAAATACGCCTGAATATTTACGAGAATTATTTTATAAAAATCTACCGCAGCATGAATCTGCTTATGACGTTGTACATCAACCTACTTCTGCTGAGGTCGCGTCATTAAAAAATCAACAACCTGAATTGAATACAGTATCACTCGGCGCTGAATTGCACACGAACCACACGGCGATGATTGATGAACACATTCAAGCGCAAGGTTCTAAACATCAGAAATTGGCAGAACAACAATTCGCCAACCTCATGGCGCAAGAGCAGCAAAACAACCTAGAACAACAGAATGATGCCATTGCTGATTTTGAAGAAACTTTAGCACAAGCGCATCAAATGGAAGCGGAAAGTCAACGTCTGGTTCAAACTGGGGAAGTATGGCGTGCCTTGCAAACTGACGATTTAAGCCATAAACAAGACATTGATGCTTTATTACGTGCAGCAGATGATTCACTCACGTCATCCGATTTTACAACGTCTCAAAATTACGCTACCTCACAACTTAAGCATGCGTCTGTAGATTGGAATGATGACGAAATCTTCGATGAATTATTGGCGGCTGTACCTCAGCATCAGGTAATTAATCATCCGGTTGATTTAGCGCCAAATACGCATCAGTTCGATGAAATTGATATTGAGCCAACACAAACTCGAGAGATTGAACCCGCTCATTTCGAGCAGCCATCCGCAGCATTCACGAAAAGTCAGCCTCAAAATGAATTTGATGATTTTGACCCATTTGATGATCTGTTACTGGACGATGAAAAACAGCACAGAACAGTTGAATCGATTCAATTTCAAACTTTTGCGAAAGTGCCAGTCGAGAATTTTGAACATAAAGAATCGTTGTCTAAAGAAGCATTTGTACAAGCATGGCAAGAAACAGCAGGACAACCTGAACCTGATTTAGACCTTGAAGATGATTTCGATTTAGATGCCCCTTTAACCGATGCATTTGGTCGTCCAATGTCACGTTCGATGCAAGTGGCTCAAAAACGTCGTGATTTACCAACGCTGCCGGGTTTAGATTTACTCGATAAAGTGGATTTAAACAAAAAGGTGAATTTTACGGCGGAGCAACTTGCACGATTGTCCGAATTATTAGAAATAAAACTGCAAGAATTCAACGTAAAAGCACAAGTAATTGAAGCGCAACCAGGCCCAGTAGTGACAAGGTTTGA
This sequence comes from Acinetobacter sp., assembly GCA_035426725.1. GTDB lineage: Bacteria > Pseudomonadota > Gammaproteobacteria > Pseudomonadales > Moraxellaceae > Acinetobacter. The sequence goes on along the minus strand of DAOMAH010000112.1, from coordinate 310 downwards.
GCTTGATCTTGCGCCAGGGGTAAAAGCCTCTAAAGTGACCAATATTTCACGCGATTTAGCACGCTCAATGTCCATGGCGTCGGTGCGTGTGGTCGAAGTGATTCCCGGCAAGCCTTATATTGGTATCGAAGTGCCGAACAGTTCGCGTGAAATGGTGCGCCTGATTGAGTTACTCAGCATTCCAGCATTTAGCGATCCACATAGCATTCTTTCAATGGCGATGGGTAAGGATATTTCGGGTAATCCAGTCATTGCTGACTTAGGCAAAGCACCACACATGTTGGTTGCAGGAACGACGGGTTCGGGTAAA
>DAOMAH010000111.1:0-5791 GCA_035426725.1 Acinetobacter sp. | reverse complement strand
GCTCCCCCAAGAAGCGAGTCTCGTAGATTCAGAGTTAGGCATAGCCATCTCTGAGAGCAAGGTTGCGGGCGAGCATCAATGGCATAGGCAAGGAGAAAGCTTTCAGTTTCTATTTCGTGGTTCGCGCATTCTTGAAGTCACTGAGCGTTCCGAAGTGATAGGTATCTCTGGAAAAACCATTGGCAAAGTGATCCCGTTGCCAACCAACGCGCAGTAATGTCAGTGCGCAACAATTCAATACAGCCGACGCCTTCGGCGCGGCTGATTTCAAACCTTATATTCCCATTAAATTTAATATAGATAGCTCACCAAATTTAGTTTTTAATGATGCTTATAACCTGAAAAAACAGAGTCATTCCTTATGAAATTCAACTCTTTTTCGCCACTCCCTGAAGATGATGAAGAACTACATTTGCCTGAGCTAGTTTATTGGTCATCACTTGGTGATGTAGAACAAGTTGCCTTATTATTAGAAGATGGAATTGACCCTAACCAAACCGATGAAGAAGGTTATAGTGCACTGCAAGCTGCTGCTGAGAATGATCATTTAGCGGTTACTGGTGAGTAAAGGCGCAAACGTGTCTTATAAAGGAGAATATACCGCACTACAACTTGCAGAAATGGCAGAGAACATCGAAGTGGTTGCGTATTTAAAAAATCTTTAATTAAACCTAAAGACGATAGATAAAAAGAAGCCCCATCATGTTGATGATGGCTTCTTCATATTGAATGAACCGACTATAAAATTATGAGATTAATTGGCAATATGCACAGTATAAAAACACTAAAATATACAATGCAACGAGTGGTGCAACAATATATGCCCAATTTGGAACGGGCTCTTGCTCAACCACGATTTCATCTTGCTTCGGTGTATGGTGTACCAGTTGACTAAACTCCTGCAGCGTGGCATCTAAAGAGATCTCATGTTGTTCAACTGGCTTTGAGCCTAAGAGCTCGGTTAATTGATTAGTAGACCAAACCCAATCTTCGGCTTGTCCTGACAAATGTTCTATTTGCCCTGTAAGTAATTCGGTTAAGCCAGTTTGCCCGAAGCTGCCGGTTTCATCTAACTGTTTAAGTTCTGTGAGCTGTAATGTAAGTATCTCAGATATGCTCGCTTCCAACTCAGCAGGTTTTAGGGATGATTTATTATGCGCGGAAGTCGTTAAATGTCGTGCGACCCCTTGAATATAGAGTGGATCAGAACTATAGATTTCTTTATAAACCTTTGAATGATCTTGTTTCCAAAGGCTAATTAATTGACCAAGCGTCAACACATTCACTTCTTCAATATATGCTTGCTTTTCTTGCGCTGAAAATTTAGAAAAAAGTTGTGGTTTTTGGATTTTAATTTGTTCAGCAAAATATTGAACTAAGTCAAATGCCATAGGAATATCCTCGATTAATCTAGAATTCTAAGAGAAGGTTTCTTTTTGCTCGGTTTAGAATTTTGTTGATTGTCATCTAAAATTGGTGCGGATTCAGCTTGAATATCTGCATATTCAGAAGGATCAAAGAATAAGCCTTGACCATTTTCACGTGCATAAATCCCTAACACAGCACGTAGAGGCACATATATATCTTTTGAAGCACCGCTAAAACGTGCGGAAAATGAAATCGCTTCAGTTTCGATATGTAGCTGATGTACGGCATGTGGTGCTAGATTCAGGACGATTTGCCCATCTTTTACAAATTGAAGCGGAACATCTGTATGTGGTTGCGTGGCATCGACGAGTAGATAAGGAGTCAACTGATTGTCACAAATCCATTCGTAAATGGCACGTGCTAAATATGGACGAGTGGGGGTCACAGTTATTTGTTCAGACATAATTGAAAAACTTATTAAATCGTAGAAATCAAATCATTGTAGCTGTTTTTTTCTTGAGCTGTCATTGATTTAATAAAAGATGGTCGATTAAAAACGCGATGGCAATACAGGTAAATCGGTCGGCAATGTTGTGATGGAAGTTGTACGCCCATACTTTCTAATCTGATGAAAAGCGGTGCAAGCATGCAATCTAAAATTGAAAAATTTTCAGACATAAAATAAGGAAAATGTTGAAAAAGTGGCGTTAACGAAATGAGTGTATTTCGCAATTCATTTTGTGCAGATTTTTTTTCGGTCGCATTAAGCGTATCGGTATGTCGAAGCATCTGATCTGCGAGTTTAAACCAGTCCTGTTCAAAACGCCAAAGATACTGTCTCTGTTCAGCTCGTGCCATTGGCGCGTCGGCATATAGTTTGTTTTGACGATAACGATCATCTAAATATTCAGCAATGATCATGGGTGAAAATAACTTGAGGTTTTGCTCGATCAGCATAGGAAGTTGATTGTAAGGGTTGAGATCGGCGAGATCTTCATCTTCATGGTCTGTCAGAATAAGATGATATTTGATTTGTTTTTCTGCAAGTAAAAACCGAATCCAATGCGAACGGAAATCATCTGCATGACTATAAAGGGTAATGCCTTGGACGGGCGGAGTTTCAACCGATGACATATCGCAAAGCTATGAATTAAACCGCCTAGCATACTAAAAAAAGCAAAGAAAAGCATCTTTGTATAGTCGAATAGATCACAAATAAAAAACCTCGGAAGAATCCGAGGTTTTTGTCCAAATCAATAAACGATTAACGTTTAGAGAATTGAGGACGCTTACGCGCTTTACGTAAACCAAGTTTCTTACGTTCAACTTCACGAGCATCACGAGTAACGAAACCAGCTTGACGAAGAGCAGGTTTTAAAGTTTCGTCAGAAGCGATCAACGCACGGGTAATACCGTGACGGATTGCGCCAGCTTGACCACCAATACCACCACCTTTAACAGTGATGTAAAGGTCAAATTTTTCAGTAACTTCTAAAAGCTCTAAAGGTTGACGCACAACCATACGAGCAGTTTCACGACCGAAATATTGCTCAAGTGTACGGTTGTTAATTACGAGTTTACCTGTACCAGCTGATAAGAAAACACGTGCAGTTGCGGTCTTACGGCGACCTGTACCATAATTAGTAGCCATGTGCTGTATCCCTTAGATGTCCAAAACTTGTGGCTGTTGAGCAGTGTGTGGATGCTCAGTACCAGCGTACACTTTCATTTTTTTGATCATTGCATAACCAAGAGGACCTTTTGGTAACATACCTTTTACTGCTTTTTCTAAAACAGCTTCAGGTTTGTGAGCAATTAACTTCTCGAAGTTAGTCTCACGGATACCACCAGGGAAACCAGTATGGCGATAGTATTTCTTATCAAGTGCTTTGTTACCAGTCACTTGAATAAGCTCAGCATTGATAATGACGATATAATCGCCAGTGTCAACGTGAGGAGTATAAGAAGTCTTGTGCTTACCGCGTAAACGACGAGCGATTTCAGTCGCAAGGCGACCTAAAGTTTTGCCAGAAGCATCAACAACGTACCAGTCGTGTTGAACTTCAGCAGGCTTAGCGCTGAGAGTTTTCATTAAACCACTACCTATTATAGTTGGTTTGGACTATGGAATCTGCCCAAACAAAAGGAGAGCGAATTCTACACGAGATTGCTAAAACGTACAAGAAGTTGAATTGAAATAAATCTGTCCAAATAGGTTGAAAAGTGACGTATTAAGGTATTAATTGGCGTGGAATTTGGGGCTACATTATTCGCCTTGTATGGGGGGGCGTATTGACCTATCATTTTTATAGCAGCTATTGCAAATAAATAGGTGTGCTAATCTGCTATAGAGAGAAATTTGATGAAATTGTCGTTTTCTACAAAAATTATTGTAGTTACATTGTTGGTGGGCGTGAGCTCAACCAATACCAATGCACGACGACTTTACAAATGGGTCGATGGTAGTAGCGTCACCAATTATTCTGAATTCCAACCTTTAGAAAAAACCAAGCAAAAACTTGAGGTTCTGGAAAGTCGTGGTGAGCATGTTGACCCTGCTATGGCAATAACCAAAGAAATGAAAGCAATTGAAATTCCGATTGAAGCGCAAAATCTCCTACCGACGAACCCTCAGTTGGTCAATAAAAATTTGCGCACGACAAAAACCGTTTTCCGTCAAGGTGATTTATTTGAATTAGATGAAAATGGGGTGCTCGATGATGCATCTGGGAAGTTGAGTGCTGAGGAACGATTGGCAGTTCAAAAAGCAGCTCAGGCTATGCCAGTGGAGAAAAAAGAATTAGCACCTACAACCAAAATTCAAGCAATTGAAAAAACTCCCCCCGTTGTTGAAAAAGTGGTTAAACATCATTCTGTGGCGGTTGAAGAAAAAAAACCTGAAGTGGTTGTCGCACCTGCTAAAAATGTTAAGCCAACCGTGAATCCTTGGACGAGAACACCAAATTTTGTCCCTTCGAATCTTATCTCTACACCGCCTGTTAAGACTTCAAACTAAAATTAAGAATAACGGTAGGGTGCTAATGTATATCTTAGATTTCATTAGATCTTACTGGGTATTTAAAAAATAGGCGTTAAAAGCATATAAATTTGAAAGCGGGAATTCTGTTACGATGTTTTAGAATTCTTTTTGTCGTCTGAAATGATGGATCATAATAAAAAATATAAACATCTAAAATGCATAGCGGCTATGGTGCTTTTGCATCTTCTCTTATTAATGCTTTTTCCGTTTTATCAAGTGGCTTTTTTGCATGCCGAGCCTCCGATTACGATTGTAGCCATTGCCATGTTTTTTGTGATTTGCACTGCAGGACTCGGGATATTTCTTATTCTATTAGGTGTGATTTGCTATCTTTTGCTAAAGCATACCATTCTCTATCTATGGTTCTTGTTGACCGTTTATTTGCTGTTTTATCGGCTTGCTCAATTTGTATCTCATCGTTTTGATCAGCTTTTTAACTTATTGCTCTATGTGCTGAGTGGTCTCACCATTATTTATCTTTGCGCATACATTTATTTGGTTTTTATAAAGACAAATGTAGCTGCTTTTCCAAAAACTTTTTAAAAAAATAAAATCAGGAAATATTCTTTGAGTAAACTATGGTTTGAAGCTGCATGGAAATAATGAGTTATGCGTCCTTTATATGTCACCTCAGGTGAGCCTTCAGGTATTGGCCCTGATATTTGTTTAAGCCTCGCCAATCGTGTGGATGAACGTCCGATCGTGGTTTTAGCAGATGTCGATATGTTGCAGCAGCGAGCAAATCAATTGGGTCTCACGATTGAATTGGTTCCTTATCAAACACAGCTTCAATCTAGCGCAGAAGGTCAATTATTTGTCGAACATGTTCCTTTGGCTGAGCAAGTGATGTTGGGGCAATTGAATACTAAAAATGCTGCTTATGTATTAGAACAATTAAGACGTTCCGCCGATTACGCGCTTTCAGGAAAAAGTGTGGGGGTTGCGACAGCACCTGTGCAAAAATCTGTGATCAACGAGGCAGGCATCGCATTTAGCGGTCATACTGAATATTATCAAGAGTTTGCTGATGTTGAGCGTGTGGTGATGATGCTTGCCACCAAAACATTGCGCGTCGCCTTAGCAACTACTCATTTAGCGTTACGTGATGTGCCTGATGCAATTACTAAGCAGCGTTTGCATCAAGTGATTGATATTTTGATACACGATTTAAAAACTAAGTTTAAAATAACCGAGCCACGAATATTGGTTTGTGGTTTGAATCCACATGCAGGCGAAGATGGATACTTAGGGCGTGAAGAAATCGAAATCATTAATCCAGTTCTGGAGAGTTATCGCAAACAGGGCATTCAAATGAGTTTAAGCCTACCAGCCGATACTCTATTTACGCCTGAAAATTTACAGCATGCCGATGCTGTCTTAGCG
>DAOMAH010000110.1:2462-5834 GCA_035426725.1 Acinetobacter sp. | reverse complement strand
CAATCCAACGAAAAAAGAAGTTGCCGATAAAGGCCCACAATCAAGCGAACAAGTCTATTTTAACAAAGCCCAAAAAGCACTTGATCGTAATCAATACACCGATGCAGTGAAGTCACTTGAAGCTTTAGACACATATTATCCAACTGGACAATATACCCAACAAGCACAACTTGAACTGTTGTATGCAAAATTCAAACAAAAAGATTATGAAGGTGCAATTGCACTTGCAGATCGTTTTATTCGTTTGAATCCACAACATCCAAATGTTGATTATGCCTACTATGTTCGTGGCGTTGCCAACATGGAAACAAACTATGACAGTTTGATTCGTTATACCTCATTACAACAATCGCATCGTGATGTGAGTTACGTTAAACTTGCTTACCAAAATTTTGTTGAACTGATTCGTCGTTTCCCGAGTAGCCAATATTCGGTCGATGCGGCTCAACGCATGAAGTTTATTGGTCAAGAACTGGCTGAAAGCGAAATGAATGCAGCGCGTTTTAACATTCAACGTAAAGCATGGCTTGCAGCGGCTGAACGTGCACAATGGGTGATTGAACATTATCCACAAACGCCTCAAACCCCTGAAGCGTTAGCGACTTTGGCGTATAGCTATCAAAAATTGGGCGATCAAGCGACAGCTCAACAATATGTTGAAATTTTAAAACTAAATTATCCACACTTAGTTAAATCGAATGGTGAAGTGAATTTACGCGCTTCTCTTAAAGATGGCAGTTGGGTGAATCGTGCTAGTTTGGGTTTATTGGGTCGTGAATCTAAAACTGTCGAAGTCAAAAAAGAAACTAAAAATGAGGGCGAACAGCGTAGTTTAACCAACCGCCTAAGTTTCGGTTTAATAGGTAAACCTGAAAATGCGACAGAGCAAGTTTCACCAAGCAGTAACGCCACACCTGCTGTGGTCATTGAAAGTGATAATAATGATGAAGATGCCGCCAATTAATTAATTGGCAGTCAGCTCATTGAAACAGGCAAGTTAACCCTTGCCTGTTTTTTATTTTATGCAACAATGAATTTCGAGACTTTCTTAGTTCTTCCGAACGATTTGAACTGGTTCAACGCGCATGGCAATTCCGCAACATACTATTGATCAAATTTTAGATCGAACCGATATTGTCGATTTGATCGGTCAGCGTGTGAAATTAAAAAAGACTGGGCGAACCTATTCGGGCTGTTGTCCTTTCCATCAGGAAAAGTCACCATCATTCCATGTTTACCGTGACAAGCAGTATTACCACTGCTTTGGTTGTCAGGTAAACGGCAACGCGATACGTTTTATGATGGATGTCGATGGACGTAATTTTATTGATGTCATGCAGGATTTATCCAATAAAACGGGCATCGAACTACCTAAAGACAATCACGATAACAAAAAACTTTCTTATAAACGCAGCACCCAAGTTGCTCCACAAAAAACAATACAGGTCGCACCTTCGACAGCAAATACACCGCTGATTGAACCCACTTTTGACGACCCATTTCTTGATCCCAACCGTTATCAAGATGATCCTTTTGCGCAGTTTGATTCAGCTTTTCTCAACGCTGAGCAGTTTCAAGAAGGGAATTTATACGATTTACTGGAAAACATCGCCCAGTTTTATGAACGGCAACTTCCGAACAGTCAAAAAGCACAGCATTATTTCAAACAACGTGGTTTATCTGCACAAACCATTGAGTTTTGGCGTTTAGGTTATGCGCCTGAAGATTGGCAGCATTTAGAAAAAGCTTTTCCTCAAGATATTGAAGGTCTTAAACAGCTTGGTTTGATTCGTTCAAGTGATAGTGGTCGTGACTTTGACTTGTTACGAGATCGCGTGATTTTTCCGATTCGCGATGCGAAAGGTCGTGTGGTTGGTTTCGGAGGTCGTGCTTTAAATGATGAAATTAAGCCCAAATACATCAACTCACCTGATTCCGAAGTGTTCCATAAAAACCAATTGTTATACGGTTTATATGAAGGGCGAAAACTTAAAGCGCAAGACTGGCTCATGGTTGAGGGTTATATGGATGTGATTGCGCTACAGCAATACGGCATCTATGGTGCGGTGGCAACGCTTGGAACTGCCAGTAATGCAGATCATTTAAATACGCTGTTTAAACAAAATCCTCGAATTACCATTGCATTTGATGGTGATGCCGCAGGGCAAAAAGCGGCGCGGCGTACCTTGGATATTGCCCTCCCTTTGCTGAATGATGGACGTGAACTGAAGTTTTTTGTTTTACCCAATGAACATGATCCAGACTCTCTCATCCGCCGTGAAGGCTTAGAACGTTTTCAACAGCTATTGGAACAAGCACCATTACTTTCGGATTTTGTATTTGCTCATTTAACAGGTCAGCATGATGTCAGCACACCCGAAGGTAAAAGTTTGGTGATGGGTGAATTGCGTGAATTAACGGAACTACTCCCCAAACATGGTTCATTTCGTTATTTGTTGAGTCAGTCTTTCCGTGAAAAGTTGGGTTTAGGAAAACGTTTTACGCCACAAATCAGCCATGATGCGTCGCTGTCTTTTAACATTCATACCAAAGATGAAGATTTTGCGATTGCCATTTTGATGCATCACCCCTTTCTCTATATTCACTTTGAAGAATTAAGAGCTTTTATTGATGCGAACGAGCTACTGGCTAAAATATTGGCGGTACTGAATATTGTATTTGAAGATTTACCTGATGACCCAGAGTTAGCCACCTACTATGTTTTGGGTGCATGTAGTTCATATCGGCATGAATTAGCAGACATTATGCAGCGCACCAATATTCAATCACTCACCCAAGCACCTGAAATTGCAGATAAGCTTGCGAAAGAATACGCGCTTGGTTTGCAAGAAAAATATTTGCGACAAAAATTAAAATCGCCGATTTCGCTGATTGAATCTCGAAATTTACGTCAACAGCTGAATGAATTGACGAAGCTGATTAGCTTGAAATTATTGTCTTAATTTAAAATGACTGGTGGGCTTACTGCTTCGGTTTCCGCTCATGCTCAAATACATCGTATAGATGCTGCTGTAGCCACTCAAAATAATCAGGGTTTTCCGCTTTTGCCGCTTCTCTTAACAAAATTGAAGTTGGGTGCATTAACTTTTGCGTCAAGCGATGTGCAAGTTCCTGCATGGCTTGCTCTGGGGGATGTCCATGTTGTATCGACTCTAGCGCATGGGTTAATTCTTGTTGGCTGATGTCTTCACTGTGTTGGCGATAGGACTGAATAATACCACTCGCTTCTTTGACTTTTTGCTGCGTCATCAACTGTGTCGCAAGCTGATTGACCATAACTTCTGCTTCAACTGCCGCTTGGCGGCGTTGCGCTAAATTTTCATCAATCACACTTTGCAGGTCGTCGATACC
>DAOMAH010000110.1:0-2362 GCA_035426725.1 Acinetobacter sp. | reverse complement strand
CTTGGCGGCGTTGCGCTAAATTTTCATCAATCACACTTTGCAGGTCGTCGATACCATACAAATACACGTTATCCAACGATTCAACTTTAGGGTCAATATCACGCGGAACGGCTAAATCGACCATCAGCATTTGTTGATAGCGACGTTTTTTTAACGCCGCTTTCACATCGGCATAATGAATCACTTGATTTAAACTGCCCGTGCAACTGGAAACCACATCGGCACGATGTAAATTGTGTGCAAGCTCTGCAAAAGCAATAATTTCCACCTCAACTTGAGAGGAAATTTCCTGTGCTAAAATTTCTGCTCGTTCACGGCTACGGTTACAAATCAAGATTTTTGCAACCCCCATTTCAGCCAAATGTTTTGCCACCAAACGGTTCATTTCACCTGCAGCAACCACCATCACGGTTAGTTTTTCAGTGTGGCTAAAGACTTGTGAAGCGAGTTGTGCAACCGAATAGCCCATGGACACCGCATGACTACCCACCGAGGTTTCTGACCGTACCCGTTTTGCTGCATAAAAGGCATATTCAAAAATAGCATTGAGTTCAGGCGAAATAGTTTCAGCTTGTTTGGATAATGCCAAAGCACTTTTCACTTGTCCCAAAATTTGCGGTTCACCCAGCATTAATGAGTCTAAGCCACTGGCTACACGCATTAAATGGGTCACTGCTTGCGCATCTTGGTAACGATAAACATGATGAATAATGCGCTCAGCATCAATACCATTGACCTGAGCCAGCCACGTTAAAATATGGTCTGCATCTTCGGTTAAGGCATAGACTTCGGTGCGATTGCATGTTGACACCACAACCACATCATTCAAGCTTGCATGCTCGCGTTGCGCAAGCAATAGCGTGGCTAGTCGCTCTGCATTAAAAGCAATTTGCTCACGCAGTTCGACTGATGCGGTCTGATGGTTGACACCCAATGCAAAGAAAGACATATCAGGCCATTATTTCGCTAAATTTATGCTATTGTGCAATATCGGTGTCATAAAAAAATTACTTTGGATCAATAAAAATTGCGTCAGCTATATCGCCGTAACCACTTTAGCGGCAAGACGATTCGACGGTATTCTACCACATTCTTATTGTTAGGTAGCATGAGCTCTTTTGTCTCCGCACAAGTGATTCATGACATGTACGCCGAGCAAAGTTTTGAACATGCATTACAACAAAGCATGGTTGCTGAGTTCGCACTTGCTAATGATGATGTCGCAACCACCTTACACAATTATACCGTGCTGGCAATTCGTAGTAATTCGACATTGGTTAAACAACGTGCTTTAGACATCGCCTTAGAAAATAATGATCTGCAAGCCGCTTTAGACATTGCAACGCATTGGGTCGCACAAGAACCACAAGACGTTCCTGCATTATTTTATTTGTCGCATATTGCCTTAAAAACCCATGAATATGAGCTGGCGGCAAAAACACTGGATAAGATTCTCACCATTGATCCTACTGCTGATTTAGAACAAATTCTTGCGGGAATTGCGCCTGAACTTGCTCAAGACCGTGAAGTTTTACTCAGTGCATTACGTACCAGTCAGGAAAAAAATAATCCTTCAATTTTGGCATTAATTGCAGGTTTAGAAGCACAAGATGGTTTGTATGAGCAAGCACTTGGCAATATTAATCATGCCCTGCGCAAACGCCCTAAATCGACCAGTTTTATTTTAATGAAAGCCAATTTACTTATGGCTTTGCGAGATGATGCCGCCACTCAAGCATGGTTTGCACAAGCCAGTCGCAAGAATAAAAATAATGTGGATATCCGTTTAGCAGAAGCGCGCTATTACATCCAAATGAATCAACAACAACTTGCCCTAGAAAAACTCGAAAATATTATTAAAGACCACCCAAAAGCCGATGAAGCCTTGTTTATTGCAGGCTTAACCAGTATCGACCTAAAACAAGATCAAAAAGCCGAACACTATTTAGTGGAATTACGCGCATCAGCCAAATATCAAAATGAAGCTTATTATTACCTTGCGATTAATGCACAACGTAAACAGCATTACGATACGGCAAAAGCTTACTATCGCTTAGTCGATGGTAGTTTATATATTGTGTCTCGACGCAATATGGTGAGCATTTTTGAGAAGCAAGAACAACTGAATGATGCGCTACGTTTTTTAACTCAGGAACGTGTCAATTATCCACAACATGCCAGTTTTCTATATCAAACCCAAGCTGATATTTTAAAAAAAATGGGCAACAAAAAAGCGGCTTTGGCGTTGTTGGATGAAGCCATTAAAAGTATCACCGATGATCCTGAACTCATTTACGCCGAAGTCTTGCTGCTCGACCCGTATACAGATCGAGAAAAGTTGGATAAAACCTTAAAACAATTA
>DAOMAH010000109.1:0-5864 GCA_035426725.1 Acinetobacter sp. | reverse complement strand
TTGGATGATTCAATAACTGCAAAAAAATCCGCGCGACTTGATTATTCGGAATCAAACCAATACCACCCGTTGTTCCCATAAACTTATTATAACGATAGGTATTGAAATTCGACGCAACTAAGCCTGAACATTGTTTTTTTTCAAAAGCTTGTATTGCTGCTTGTTCAGTATTAAAGATCTGAAATTTCAATTGCACTTGATCTTGTAGAGCGTATAAACGAATGTCTTTTAAACTACGAACAATTTCACCCTGCGCATTTAAAGGGTCAAAAACACACCACGATTGCGTAGCCGCCTGACTCACGCTACTGATTAGCCCGAATAACATGGTGCATATTATTTTTTTCATCTTTATCTGACCTATCACGGCTGCTCGCAATCCCTGTGCAAAATGTGGGTCGGGATATTATTTCTAATACAAAATCCGTACCAAGCATTTATCAAAATATCGTTGTATTCTAATCGAATTTTTCTTCATTACTATGAACGAATAAGCCCGTTGCGTAGTCATTAAAGCAAACTGGATGATCAAATTTAAAACCTTCACTCGCCAATCGAGTGGCATAAATTTGCTTCCCCGTGACACGTTCCGAGTTCAGTTTTAACAGCGGAAGTTTCAGTTGTTGTTGAAACCAAACAATAATTTCATGTAGCGGCAAAGGTACATTATTACTCACAATATAGCTGGATTTTACTTTTGGCAACTCTGTGAGCAGCGCAAGGAACTTGGCTAAATCGTCAATATGAATGCGATTGCTATAATGAACGGTTGGATAGCTTTGAGTTTGCTCAGCAAGTCTTTTTAATCGAGCAATTGATGTGCCATAAATACCTGTGGGACGAATGATGATACTATTTTGCGGATAATGTGATTGCCACAGTTGCTCCATCTTCAATAGCAAATGACCTTGTTCATCGCTCGGTTGGATGGACGATTCATCATCTATTCGCTCCCCTGCATTTTCCCCATAAACGCGAGTCGAAGAAACAATAATGATGCGTTTAACAGGATGCATTTTTAAAGTACGTGCAATCGCTTCAACGCTATCGACATAAGTGTGTTGATAAGCATCAATGCCACTTTGTGATGGTGCAAGCAGAACATAGACCACATCTATCGGCGGTAATGCGGTTAAATCAAGTTGATGAATATCTTGCTGATAATGCTCGGCATAACAATCTGTTTTTGCACTACGACTAATTGTGCTAATGTGGTGACCAAGCTCAAATAAGTGTTTAGCCACACGCTGAGATGTTTTACCATAACCTATAAATAAAATATGCATACTACCCTTTGACCGAATATGAGCTCAGTCCAGAAATTACAAGGCGTGGGAGCTGCCGCAGCCACCCTTTTAGAAAAGCTGCATATTTTCAGCACGGATGATTTGTTATTTCATCTACCACGTGACTATGAAGATCGTAGCACGATCATTCCTATGAATCAGCTTGTGGTTGGACGCAGCTATTTGCTCGAAGGTGAAGTGCGTTCAGTCGATTTCCCTGCTGGAAAAAAGAAATCCCTTGCCGCTTTAGTCCAAGATGATTACGGTAAAGTCACTTTACGCTTTTATCATATTTATAAAGGTTTAACCGATCGAATTAGAATCGGACAACGCTTGAGAATTTTTGGCGAAGTACGCGTTGGTACACGTGGCTTAGAACTTTATCATCCTGACCTTCAAGTTATTCTCCAACATACGCCCTTACCTAAAACCCAACTTACTGCGATTTACCCTAGCACTGAAGGGTTATCTCAACCTAAGTTGCGTGACTATGTACGTCAAGCCTTACAGCAACATAGTGATGACCTAGCCGAGTTATTGCCGAGTCAATTTAGCAATGGTTATGAGCTCAAACAAGCCTTGCATTATATTCATGAACCGCCGACCGATGCCAATATGTTGCAGCTCAATCAAGGGTCGCATCCTGCACAACAGCGTTTGATTTTTGAAGAATTAGTTGCGCATCAAATCAGCTTACTGACACGTCGAGCCTATATCCGCCAAATTGCCGCCCCACGTTTTAGCAGCAGTAAAATTTTGGCAAAACAACTTTTAGATGCACTGCCATTTCAAATGACTAATGCGCAAAAACGTGTATCCAAAGAAATTCTGCATGACCTGAAACAAGAGCAGCCGATGCTGCGTTTGGTTCAAGGCGATGTGGGTGCAGGCAAAACCTTAGTGGCAGCGGTGGCAGCCTGCCATGCTTTAGAAGCCGATTGGCAAGTTGCGCTGATGGCACCGACTGAGATTTTAGCCGAGCAGCATTATTTGAACTTTAAACGCTGGTTTGAACCTTTAGGCATTGAAGTGGCGTGGCTGTCGGGCAAACAAAAAGGTAAGGCACGCACGCAAGCTGAACAACATATTAAAGAAGGACATGCCCAACTCATTGTCGGAACACATGCGCTGTTTCAGGACAATGTTGGTTTTAATAAACTCGGTTTAGTGATTATTGATGAACAACATCGCTTTGGGGTCGATCAACGCCTTGCGCTACGCAATAAAGGAAATGATCAATTCACCCCGCATCAATTGGTGATGACTGCAACGCCAATTCCCCGCACGCTTGCAATGAGTGCCTATGGCGATTTGGACACGTCGGTAATTGATGAATTACCGCCTGGTCGTACGCCGATTCAAACCGTAACCATTCCGCTTGACCGTCGTGAACAAGTATTACAACGCATCGCCACCAATTGCCGTGAAGGCAAACAAGCCTATTGGGTCTGTACCTTAGTTGAGCAATCCGAAACATTGGATGCACAAGCGGCAGAAGCCACCTATCAAGAAATTAAAGATCGCTTTCCTGACGTCAATATCGGGTTGGTACACGGCAAAATGAAAGCCAATGAAAAACAGGCCGTCATGCAAGCCTTTAAAGACAATCAGTTGCAATTATTAATTGCCACCACCGTGATTGAAGTTGGGGTGGATGTACCGAATGCGTCGATCATGGTGATTGAAAATGCAGAACGTCTTGGGCTTTCTCAACTGCATCAACTTCGAGGTCGCGTCGGACGTGGTGCAACCGCCAGTTTCTGTGCCTTGTTGTATAAAGCTCCGCTATCGCAAAATGGTCAGGAACGCCTTTCAATTTTGCGTGAAAGTAACGATGGCTTCGTGATTGCCGAAAAAGACTTGAAAATACGTGGGCCGGGTGAATTATTGGGCACTAAACAAGCGGGTGATATGGGTTTCCGTGTAGTACGTTTAGAACGAGATGATCATTTGCTCAGTCAAGCACATGTGGTTGCTCAACACATATTAAAAGATTACCCACGACAAGCCGGTGGATTATTGAAACGTTGGCTCCCACATGCTCCAAGATATGCCTATGTTTAAATTAGTGAATACAACGCAACACTTCTTAGAAAAATTCAGTCCATGTTCCTTGTGTGATATTGGCATCAACCTACACTTTGGCGTCTGTAAAAGTTGCTGGCAACAGCTACCGTGGCTAAAACAGCAAATTGAACGAAATCAACAACAGGTCTTGGTCGCCTGTCATTATGAATATCCGATCAATCGAATTATTCAACAATTCAAATATGAACAAAAACTGCATCATCAACGTCTTTTAGATGGCGTGTTATTACAACTTAAACTACCTAAAGTTCATGCCATTGTCCCGATGCCAATTTCTACCGATCGTTTGGTTGAGCGTGGTTTTAATCAAAGCCTATTACTGGCAAAATCATTAAGTGAACGTCTAAATTTACCGATTTGGCAACCTGTGGAACGTCTTGCCCAACATTCACAGAAAGGCTTTTCTCGCTTAGAGCGGCTAGACAATATTGAGCAGCAATTTGTGGTGAATAACCCCAGTAAAATTCGCTATCGCAAAGTTTTGATTGTCGATGATGTGGTCACTACAGGTAGCTCGATTGCCGCACTTTCACAAACCCTAGAACAGCTCGGCTGCCAACAGATACATGCGCTATGCTTGGCCGCTGCACAAGTACAAGAAAATGTGCGTGTAGAAAATTTTGCCGATACGGTTGAATATTGAAATGGTTTCACTTATTCAAAAAAGCACAATAAAATTAAAATGCTTTTATCTAATTGTCATGCGAATCAAGTAGACTACAAACACGATTTATCATAAAAAATCGTTCAGACAAGTGTTTTTCCTTGAATCATTGTCTAAAATACACGCTGACTTTCTTGATCAACAAGAAAGCCTCCTTTGGTCTGCGCGAGGAAAAAAGACATGCTTGAAGCCTTTTGTGCCACAGAGCGCGGTAGTCTAGAAGACGCAACCATTAATGGCGATTTTGACCTACACCCTGAGTTAGTGTGGATTGACTTAATTGCTCCATCTCAAGAAGAACAACAATGGGTACTCGACGCTTATGAGCGGTCGCTCCCGACGCTTAAATCACTTGAAGATATTTCTTCATCGGCACGTTTTTACCGTGATGATGACGGCATTTTGCATATCAGCACTTATTTTTTAACCAAAAATAAAAATTACTTGGTCGATGGCGATACCGAAGATACCACCCACATGTTGGCGATGGTGCAAACGGTTGCCTTTATTTTGCATAAAGATCGTTTATTTACCATGCGTGGTGAAAAACTGGTGGCGTTCCGTGCCTTTCGTGCGCGCGCGCGTCGTAATGACTATGACATGGACTACAAAGACCCGACTTGGATTTTATTGGGTTTACTTGAAGCCAAACTGGATGAACTTGCGGATATTTTGGAAGATATCCACAAAGACTTAGAACGTTACTCGACCGAAGTGCTGAATAATCATCATCGGGAGAAAATGCTCGATTTGGATGACATGATTACTCGTTTAGCGCAACAAGAAGACGTGCTTGGAAAAGCGCAATTGTGTTTGATTGACTTACGCCGAGTATTAACCTTTTTGTCGCGCCCACGTGCTTTAGGCAGTCATATTTACGATGCGGACATTCGAGAATTAAGTGAAGATGTTCGCTCACTGGTCGAACATGATGCGTTCTTATTCCAAAAAGTTCGCTTCTTGCTGGATACCACCTCTGGGTTTATTAACACCGAGCAGAATGATACGATTCGTCGATTCTCGATTTTACCAAGTATGCTTGCACCACCTATGCTGATTGCCAGTATTTATGGGATGAATACCGATGTATTACCTTTTGCCAAAGGTAGTCTGAGTTTTTGGGCGGTGTTTAGTATTGTGGTCGCATTTTTAGTGCTACCAATGGTGTACTTCCGTTGGAAGAAATGGATTTGATGTTTTTACATTTAGAATATTTTGGCTAAGGTCAGAATATTCTAATTCTTTAGGATAAATTAAACGCAATAAGATCTTTTTCATTTTCAATAAAATAATCAATTAAAGCATCGTGCCCTTTTGTTTTCCATTCCAAATATTCATTCGTACTTAAAAAAACAACCAAATTAAAGTTATAATTTACTTTATCAACTTCAAATTCATGAGGTAAATAATTTAAAATATTCGATGTAGTAACAGGCAATAAAATTACTGCTTTTATATTATTTTCGATAAGACAAATATCATCAAATAACTGAACACAGCCAATACCAAACTTCTCATGTCCCTCAATGTCTTCAAGTGTTGCGAATAGTTGTCTAATTAAACTAGCATCGCCATCAGATACCGTAATATAAATATTATTCATGTCAGTAGGTATTGAAAAAATAACACGTACATTTGGATCATCATGCAATGTACTCACAGCTTGATATCTTTTTATTCCATCCTCTCTTTCAAAATAATAAAGATTACAATCATCATTAAGTATGTCATTACTGATTACCTCATTGACTATTGTTGCACGTATTCTTTCCATGGCAGAGTAAAACTTGAAGTGCGACATAAACCACCTAATTAATTTAAAGGGT
>DAOMAH010000108.1:0-5889 GCA_035426725.1 Acinetobacter sp. | reverse complement strand
ACCAAAGACAATATCCAGCACGATGGTAATGGCAAAATAAGCTAAACCTGGAGCTTCTCCGTCTTCACGACCAAAGACATTACGGTCAATGAAATCACCTGCGACACGTGCAAAGAACATCACAAAGGCGTTCACGACACCTTGAACGAGCGCCAAAGTCACCATGTCACCATTGGCCACGTGACCAATTTCGTGAGCCAAGACTGCACGAAGCTCGTCTTTATTCATACGCTCAAGTAAGCCGGTAGAAACTGCAACTAATGCATCGTTCTTGTTCCAACCTGTAGCAAAAGCATTAGATTGGTAAGACGGGAAAATACCGACTTCTGGCATTTTAATACCAGAACGTTGCGCCAATTGAGCGACTTCTTGTAACAACCATGCTTCAGCTTGGTTGCGCGGGGCATTTGGGTCAATTAACTCTGTACCAGTTGTTTTTTTCGCCATCCATTTTGACATGAATAGAGAAATCATTGAGCCAACCATACCAAAGACAAAACAGATAACCAGTAGGTTACCTAGATTTAAGCCACCCGCGCCATGGTAACTACCGACACCGAAGAGTGACAAAATAATGCCAGCTACCACCAGTACCGCGAGGTTGGTCAGCAAAAACAAACCAATCCGCATCATTGAGAAAACCCTCTTATAAATAAAAAATGATCTGATTTATAAATTACAAATCAGATCATTAATATGCAGGGTCAACCCCAAAAATTCAAGGGAAAATTAGAAACAGATACATTAAATGTATAAAAATGCGGAGCAATTCAAATTGTCCACATCCATTATGAAAAATAACGATAAGCCAATGAGATCATGGCATATTTGGGTGATTAATCACTCAAACGAATATGTGCCGTAGCAGAAGCATTGGCAGTGGTGTAAGTGCCACTAGGCGCATCTGTAAAAGTACCATCCGCTAAAGTAATAATTTGGCGGCTATATTGTTTTGGTGGTGGAGTGGGCGCAGAGGAAACAGCGTTATCGGCACTATTATTCGTATTCGCTGGCGGTGTGTAATTCGCAGATTGTGCAATTACTTGAGGATTCACTGAACTCGGATTGCTGATTGAACCTAAACTTGAAGCATACAAATTTTGATAGCGGCTAGTCACACGACGGACATAGTCGCGTGTTTCACGGAAAGGAGGAATGCCGCCATATTTATCGACATTGCCTTCGCCCGCGTTATATGCCGCAATTGCGTATTGGGTATTGCCATTAAAGCGTTTTAGCAGCCAACTGAGATATTTGGCACCGCCAAAAATGTTTTGTTGTGGGTCATAAGCATTGCTGACATTAAAGCGGCGTGCAGTCGCAGGCATGAGCTGCATTAATCCTTGAGCGCCAACGGGTGAACGTGCATTGGTATTAAAACCAGACTCGGTATGCATGACAGCTTTAATCAGCCCTTCAGAAATACCGTGTTGTTGCGCTGCTTGACGAATTAATGTGTCAAACGCATTTTTATTGCGACTATAACTCGGTAATACCGACGCTTCACTCGCGCCCCAATTGCTATAACTGTGAATATTGCTGTCAGGATAGTAGGTGGCTTTTAAAACTTTTAAATGGCTATATTCAGGTTTCTTTTTATTGGTGAGCAGGGTCGTACCATTGTTATCTTTAAATTGATAAATCATCTGCCCCGCATTACAGAATGCAGGCATCGCTAAAAAACCGATTGTCCCTAAGCAAAGGGCAAAATTAGATATTGTTTTATCCATCTTTATAATATTCGCAACAAAGCTGTGAAGTTCCTTAAGGCAGTGTAACAAATAAATAAACAAAAATAACTTTGGCTACAATTTTTTTATTCCTTACTGTCCGACAGAAATCAAGTCAAAATGTGCAAATGTTCCGCAAAAAAAATTAAAATAAATTTTTTAAAATGATATGCTTGACATATATAAGCCATTGATTTAATTAAATTAAAATAACTGGTTAAAAAATGATCAATCTAATTGAAAGCCTTGTTCTATGACAAAAATAGTTTGTCAAGTATGAAGAAATCCACAATTTTATCCACAGCTTTTGTGGACAAGTGTGGGGGAGGTTGAAAAATAAGCAATTCAGCACTTTTTGACCTTAAATTGTCATAATTTTTCCATCTACATCTGAAAATTTGAGACAAAAGCTAAAATGAAAGAATCTTTTGCTGCGCATTTTTTCGGAATCAGATAAAATCTTGCAGTATTTTTGCTTATGGGTATATCACGTCTATGTACGCGCCAGTGGAGTCCAATCAAGGATTTAATTTTAAACCTGAGCTTCCGACCAGTTCGGCATATTATCGCCTGTTGAAAAAACTGCGTCGTCAAGTTGGACATGCTATTCGTGATTACAACATGATCGAAGACGGCGACAAAGTCATGGTCTGCGTATCCGGTGGTAAAGACAGCTATACCTTGTTGGATATTCTGTTGCAGTTTAAACGCATTGCACCAATCAATTTTGACATCGTTGCGGTTAACCTAGATCAAAAGCAACCAGGTTTCCCTGAAGATGTACTACCGCGTTATATGGAAGAAAATCAGATTCCGTATTACATCTTAGAAAAAGATACCTATACCATTACCAAACGTTTAACGCCTGAAGGTAAAACTTACTGTGCGGTATGTTCGCGTTTACGTCGTGGTTCTTTATATGGCTTTGCGCAAGAAATTGGCGCGACTAAAGTTGCATTAGGACATCATCGTGACGACATCCTTGCCACATTTTTCTTGAATTTGTTCCATGGCGGCAGTTTGAAAGCGATGCCGCCTAAACTATTATCGACTGATAAAAAGAATATCCTTATCCGTCCTTTGGCGTATGTGGAAGAAAAAGACATTATTAAATATGCGGAAATCCGTAATTTCCCAATTATTCCGTGCAATTTGTGTGGCTCTCAAGAAAATTTACAGCGTGCAATTCTGAATGACATGCTGCGTGAATGGGATAAAAAATATCCAAAGCGTTTACATAGTATTTTTGGCGCCCTACAAAACGTTTCACCATCACAACTGGCAGATCGTGAATTATTCGATTTTGAAGCTTTAGATGGGCAACGCGAGTTTGATTTTAAAGATGCTGAAGAATTGAAAAATCGTTTAGATGTGGTGAATTTAAGTTTTGCTGCTGAATAAAATGTAAAACTTTTTAATGGGCACTCATCAGAGTGCCTTTTCTTTGACCAAATTTAAAAAAAGATCAAAGTTGAGTACAAAAAAGCTTAGCCAAACATAAAAATTACATGCTATAACAAGTCACGAGCAAATTGCTCCACCTGAAGTTATCTGGATAGATAACACGAGAAATTGAACAATTACATTTGAGGAAGAATCATGGCTGCATTTTTAACTGATGATTGGTTTGCAACTGTCGAAAAATTGGCTGCTGAAGCAGGTGATTTAAACTTACCACCAGCGCTTGCAAATTTAGCGATTAATTTGGTTGTATCAGATGCAGCAGGTAATACTGATTTATCTTTAAATGCAGGTAAAATCCACAAAGGTTTATCTGATAATGCAAAAACAACCTTAAACATGGATGGTGAAACGCTACGTAAAGTATTCCTAGAGTTTGATATGGCTGCAGCAATGCAAGCATTCATGACGGGTAAAATTAAAGTGCAGGGCGATATGTCTCAATTGATGGCTTTGCAAACGGCTAAACCGAGTCAAGAACAAAAAGATTTATTTAAGAAAGTATTAGAGCAAACCACTTAATTGCTTTAGACATAAAAAAAGCTTACACGAGGTAAGCTTTTTTTATTGCCGTTTGATTAGACATCAATACGACTGTTCGATTTAATATGCTCTAAATATGTACGGATACGGGTTACATATTGCAATGCTTGCTTATAACGGCCATTTTGCGCCTGATTACGTTGCAAGTATTCATATAGATTTACCCATTGGTTTGGGTCTTTACCTTGAGCTTTGATTTTCTTTTGAATTTGAGCGACAGCTCCTGGTCCCATATTATAGGCAACCAAAGCATACCAATTACGATCTGGATAAGGAACCGCACTGAATTGATCTAACATCAAATCAAAATACTTTGCGCCACCTTGAATACTTTGTGCAGGGTCAGAACGGTTGCTCACACCCATGGCTTGTGCAGTATTGTTGGTTAGCATCATTAAACCACGAACGCCAGTCGATGAAACTGAACCTGGTTTCAAATAAGATTCTTGATAACCAATCGCTGCTAATAAATGCCAATCTAAATTGTACTTCGCGGCACTTTGCTTAAAGCTTGCTTTGTAAATTGGTAGTCGCTGATTCAAATCTTTCTGAATAGTTGACCAAGAATCTGGCTTTACCACATTACGGTTATAGAATGACGCCAATTGCTGAGTTGTACCTGCTTGTTTACTTTGGCAAACAAAACCACTCGCAGTTAAAGTTAATGGGTCATCTGCTTGTTTAAATACCCAGTTCAATTCAGGATTTAAACCATTTTTACTCAGCGTTGCGGCATCGCCACAGCTTGCTGAAAATGAAACCAGTTGTTTGCTTTCTACAATCGCTAAATCGGCAGTGGTCATGGCTAAGTTAGCTTTACCTTGAGCAACCAATTTTAATGCTGTTGCATTGTCTGGAACTGTTTTGAAATCTAATTTTACATTAAGACTTTGAGCGTAATTACGCGCTAAATCGTAACCAAAACCGTGTAAAAATTGACCATCTTTAAAAGCAGTTGTTGGGCTTTCAACAGCAACAACAGTTAAGACATTGGTGTTCACAACGGTATTGTATTGGTGAGATTTTTCTGCATTGAGGCTATTAAAAGGCATCATCACGACGCCGAGAGCCAAAGCTTGAAAAGATAATTTAGAAGAAAAAGAGCTAAGGCTAGACCTTGATCCAAAACTTGAATTACTGTGCATGTTGTCTCCGCTACAGATAATTTATGCCCGCAAAGTTTTGGCAAAAAGCAGCCTAAACTTCTAAAAGTTGATAAATTCGATAAGGGTTGGGCAAATCATGACGTCATTCAGAATGACAGGATATAAAATGGAATATGATGTCGGTGTTACACATCATTCGCAAAACGTATAAAAAATAAACAAAAGTGCATCTGATGGGCGCATAGTAAGCATCAAAAATGTGATTGTCAAACTTTATATGATGAAAATATGATAAATACATCACAAATGTATGATTTGGAATAGAATAAATTTTATACACTTTTGTGATTTTGGAATAAAGAATACAATGTGAAAACGGATAATTTGATGGTGCTTTTGACAGATTAAATATGAAATCGAATTTAATTACACGACAAGGACATGATTTATTGGTTGCCGAGCTGAAGACGCTTTGGCATGACGAACGCCCTGAAATAACCCAAAAAGTGAATTGGGCAGCTAGCCTCGGGGATCGATCGGAAAATGCTGACTTAAATATAATAAACAATTACTTAGAAAGATTGATCGGCGAGTACGATATTTAGGAAAGCGTTTAGAAGAATTAAAAATTGTCGACTTCGTTCCTGAGCAAGATGGAAAAGTATATTTTGGTGCTTGGGTTGAAATTGAAAATGAGGCAGGTGAGCAAAAGAATTTGCGCATTGTCGGCATAGATGAAATTTACGATCATCACCCACAACATATTTCAATTGAGTCACCGATTGCACAAGCGCTGCTTGGCAAACAAGTCGATGATGAGGTTGATGTTCTTACTCCGTTGGGGAAAAAACAGTGGTATATCAATGTGATTCGTTATGATAAAAATGAAAATTAGACAAATTAAGCAGTATTTGATTTTATTTTGAGCATTTGAAAGCGTATTTTGCATAAAAGATTTGCCAATTGAATGTTTTATTTATATGATAGCCGCCATTGGAAGCGTGGCAGAGCGGTTTAATGCACCGGTCTTGAAAACCGACGAGGGTGTG
>DAOMAH010000107.1:0-6013 GCA_035426725.1 Acinetobacter sp. | reverse complement strand
ATATTAGGTTGAAAAGAATAATGTGTCAAATGCTTTTCAATGGCGTGACTAAAAAAAATGGACAAGTGTCTAAAAATAGAACGATCCTTAAGATCGCACATTTATAGAGTTGGCTTTAAAGATAATTAATTGAATTTAGACAGATAAAATGATGAAAATCATCCACCCTCACTAAAAAGGAAATGTGGGGGCGTATTCAATCTAAGTTTGGTTATTCTTGATGTGATTCTTAGCTGTGCATCAGTCAACATAAGGCTTTGCGCTTTATTTGTTAGTACTGAGTTTTGAAAATGGATTTATATCTTCAAAGATACCGACACTTTATAGATAATTGAAAAGGTGGCGTATCATAAATAGAGGTAAATAAAAAAGGCTTTAACCATTGTGGTATAAAGCCTTAAGAGATTGTTGCGTAGTGTATTTCTTTGCGATTTGGTGGAGTCAAGGAGGATCGAACTCCTGACCTCTACAATGCCATTGTAGCGCTCTACCAACTGAGCTATGACCCCAAATCGTGTGAGCGCAATAGTAAAGGGGATTACGCTCACACGTCAATTATCTAATCACATCAAACATCATTATTTTCAGATAATTTGAGAGAATCGTTAAGTTTTTCCCAAACTTTCAATTCTTTTTTACTTGGTGCACCGACAATTTCCAAGGCATGACGTAAACGTGCAAAAGTCAGATCTGGGCCTAAGGTCACCATCGATTGCATGACAGGGGTTGAACTGGTTGAACCTGCAATGGCAATAAAGAACGCGGGCATGAAATCACGCAACTTAATTTCCATTTGAGTCGCCAAGTCCATCAGGGTTTGGCTCACAGTGTCATTATTCCACGTGAATTGGCTTTCTAAACGCCAAATTGCAAACTGCAAACTTTGACGTACTTGTTCTTCGGTCAATTTTTTGCTTTCAAACTGTTCTTTGTTGATCTGTGGCATATGATTGAAAAAGAAACCAGCCCAATTCACGGCTTCAGACAATAAGTTGATACGAGGTTGAATTGCTGCAGCAATTTCCTCTAAAGTTTTAGTCTCATTTTTCCATGTTAATAAACGTGTGAGTAATTGGGTTGGTGTAAGTGCTTTAATCCATTGACCATTCAACCAATTGAGTTTCTCGACATCAAATATTGGGCCACCCAGAGAAACACGTTGCACATCAAAATTGTCAATCATGTCTTGTAAGGTGAACACTTCGCGCTCATCAGGCATCGACCAACCCATACGACCTAAGTAATTCAACAAGGCTTCGGGTAGTACGCCAATGTCCCGATAATAATTGATCGAAGTTGGATTTTTGCGCTTAGATAATTTTGATTTATCAGGATTACGCAATAATGGCATGTGGCACAGCGTTGGCATTTCCCAACCAAAATATTGATACAGCAATTGATGTTTCGGCGCAGAAGGCAACCATTCTTCACCACGAAGCACGTGGGTAATTTCCATCAAATGATCATCGACCACATTGGCAAGATGATAAGTCGGCAAGCCATCAGTTTTTAACAACACTTGCATGTCGACTTGAGTCCATGGGATTTCAACCTCACCACGGAGCAGATCATTGATTTTGCAAATACCTTCTTCAGGTACTTTCATACGAATCACATGCGGTTCACCTGCCGCAAGACGCTGTTGTACTTTTTCTGCAGATAATTTTAAGCTACGACCATCGTATTTGGGTGTCTCACCACGAGCTTGTTGTTCAGCTCGCATCTGATCGAGTTCTTCAGCGGTGGCAAAGCAATAGAAAGCATGACCTTTTTCAACCAAGTCCAGCGCATATTGCTTATAAATACCCATACGTTCCGATTGACGATAAGGCGCATGTGGGCCACCGACATCAGGGCCTTCTGACCAATTTAAGCCCAACCAGCGTAACGAGTCTAAAATCATTTTTTCCGATTCAGGGGTCGAACGTAGTTGATCGGTATCTTCTATCCGAAGAATAAATTCACCGCCATGCTGCTGAGCAAAACACAAATTAAATAAAGCAATATAAGCTGTTCCGACATGCGGAAAACCAGTAGGAGAAGGGGCAATACGCGTACGCACTTTCATAGCAATCGAATTTAAAATAAGAATTGCAGCTATTATAACGAAAAAGCCTAATCACGACATGATTAGGCTTGTTTAAAACATATAAAGGCTGTTTTACGACAATAATTAAGAATTTTGTTGTGGGAAGATGGTTTGCACAAAACGAGTGAAACGTTCATTTTGAGTTGCGAAGAAGCTTTGTGTTGGCGTCGACCGCATATTATTCAACATCTTAAGTTCATCTGAAGAAGGTAAAGCAGCTGGATTACGCTTTTGTTGATCCAATGCTTTCACGATCAGTGAAGATGATTTTTCTACAGTTTTAAGATTGGTCGTTTCTTTAATTGCAGCAGCGTGCCCAACTTGTACAGAACAGGCTAAAAATAAACTTAAGCTGAGTATTTTTGTCATTTTTAATGCTCGCATTGCTTACATCCCTTTTTACGCTTTGGAGTCAATAGGACTCACTAAACACATATAGTATTTCTTTAATAATACAATATAAACATAAATCTTAATAAAAAAAGTCTAGATGTGACAATTTTTAAACGTTGGGTGCATTTTAATCCAAGTTTACAAAAGGATGCAATGCAACACCACGTTAAATTAGCAAGCAAATGTGTAGAAAACGTGGAGTTATGTCATTTTGGTGGGTTAAATTTGGATTTTGAAGTGATTTTTGATATATCAAAAAAACTGAAAAGCAATGATTTTATTGGTATAGCCATATGATTGTAAGATAATTTTAAAGAAATATAGTGTCTTTAAGTAACTGAAATGAGCACGATTAAATGAAAAGCCTAATAACAGCGGCATTATTGACTTTAGGATTTGCTGGGGCAGCACAAGCAGCCACCACTTTTTTAAATGTTTCTTATGACCCAACACGTGAATTTTATCAAGAATACAACCAAGCATTTGGACAATATTGGAAACAACGAACAAGGCAAGATGTCGAATTTAAACAATCACATGGTGGGTCTGGTAAGCAAGCTAGATCAGTTATTGATGGTTTAGAGGCAGACGTGGTGACTTTGGCATTGGCGAATGATATTGATGAAATTGCCAACGCAGGTCTGATACAAAAAGATTGGCAAAAACAATTTAAAAGTAATTCTGCGCCGTACACGTCCACAGTGGTTTTCCTAGTGCGCAAAGGTAATCCTAAAAATATTCGAGATTGGAATGACTTAACCAAAGATGGTGTGGAAATTATTACGCCGAATCCAAAAACAGGTGGCGCGCCACGTTGGATTTATTTATCGGCTTGGGGCTATGCCTTAAAACAACCTGGCGGGAATGATGCGAAAGCGCGTGAGTTGGTGAAGAAACTCTATCAAAACGTGAAAGTTTTAGATTCCGGGGCACGTGGTTCATTGACGACTTTTGCTGAACGCGGCATTGGTGATGTGTTGTTATCTTGGGAAAATGAAGCCCTGTTGGCAACACAAGGTTTAGGCAAAGATAAATATGACATCGTTTATCCGTCTATTTCAATTTTGGCAGAGCCTTCAGTGGCTATTGTCGACAAAAATGTCGATAAAGATGGTAATCGTAATCTAGCACGCGGTTATTTAAACTTCCTTTATTCGCCATTAGGGCAAGAATTGGCGGCTAAACATTATTTCCGTCCGCGCAACGCCCAAGTTGCGGCAAAATATGCCAATCAATTTCCTAAAATTAAATTATTCAGTATTAATGATGTGTTTGGTGGATGGGCACAAGCGCAGAAAACGCATTTTGTAAATGGGGCGATTTTTGATCAAATTTATGGGCAAAAGCAATAAATATAGTCTTTCTCTTTAAGCGATAAAAAAGCAAATCTAGCAATAGGTTTGCTTTTTTTTATTTATGAATCAATAAAAACGGTTTTTTCTATCGGAAGATAAAAATTTTCTACAAAAGTCATTTGGTGCTAGACAAAAACAAGGTGATAATGTGCAGTTACATTTTTAGCTGTTGATTTATTTCTTATGTCGCATATTTCTGTCTTACTTCATGAAACCGTAGATGGCGTATTGGCAGGTCGCGACACGGGTATTTATGTCGATGCGACCTTTGGTCGGGGCGGACATACGCGGCTGCTATTGTCAAAATTAGATCAAAATGCACGGGTCTATGCTTTCGATAAAGACCCTCAAGCGCTTGAAGTCGCCGCTGAATTAAAACAAAAAGATGCTCGTTTTGAAATTATTCATGCCAGTTTCGCCGATATTCAAGCTGAACTCGCCAACATCGGCATCACCGAAGTGGATGGCATCATGGCGGATTTAGGCGTGTCATCTCCGCAACTTGATCAAGCTGAGCGTGGTTTCAGTTTTATGCAGAATGGCCCTTTAGATATGCGTATGGATAATTCGCAAGGCCCGACTGCGGCTGAATGGCTGTTAAAAATCGAAGAAGAAAAACTCGCCAATATTATTTTCCAATACGGTGAAGAACGTTATAGCCGTCGGATTGCCAAAGCCATCAAACTAGCAGGTGAAATTACCACCACGGCAGAACTGGCAGAAATCGTAAAAGTTGCCCATCCAAAGTGGGAAAAGCATAAACATGCTGCTACACGTACCTTTCAGGCCATTCGAATTGCCATTAATAAAGAGTTAGAGGATATTGAGATTTTTCTACCTCAAGCAGTAGAATTGCTGAAACCAACGGGGCAATTGGCGGTGATCAGCTTCCATTCTTTAGAAGACCGACTCATTAAACAATTTATTCAAAAAGAATCCACTTTGGCAGAAGATCATGGCTGGGGAATGCCTCAAGCACAGGTCGATACCAGAAGGTTAAAGAAAGTATCTAGAATTCGCGCGAGTGAAGCGGAAGTGAAAGGAAATCCGCGTTCGAGAAGTGCTTGGTTACGGGTGGCAGAGCGTTTAGAGCAAAAAGGCAAAGCATGAACAATAACAATGATGATGTTTTATCCGATAGCAAAATAGGGCTGAAAAAAGTCGTGGTTTATGCTGTTCTTGTTGCACTGGTTTTTGTGAGTGCCATGATGGTGGTATTTCAAGTGTTTGAATATCGTCATGATTATCGTGACTTGAGTGCCTATATTCGTGAAAAAGATGATTTAAATGCAGAGTGGGGGCGCTTGCTGATTGAGCAGCAAACCTTCGGTGCAACGGCACAAATTGGTTCACGAGCCGTCACGCAACTCCGCATGTTTTCACCGCCCGCTGCACAAACAGTGGTGATTTCTTTACCTATGACAACAAAGCAAGATAAATAAGGCGTGCTGTATGGCAGATAAGCGAAGCAAACCAGTACGAAAAAAACAGCAGTCCATTTCGGAACGTCCGACCCTTGCTTTGGATATGTGGCGATTTTACTTGCTTTGGGGCACGGTATTGCTTTGCTTTGTGGTGTTGATTGCCCGAGCTTTTTATGTGCAAGTGGTGAATAAAGACTTTTTGCAAAATAAAGCCAATGCCAATATTTTACGGACGGAACGTTTAGAAGCGATGCGTGGCGTGATTAGTGACCGTCATGGTGTACCGCTGGCAATTAGTACGCCTGTCATGAAAATTGTGATGGATCCACGAGATTACTGGATACTAAAAAACAATTTGAAGAACTGACTGCGGAACTGAAAAAAGACCCAACCAACCGTAAACTCAAACGCCAATTGCCTGAGAAAAACCTGAATCTGAATGAATTGGCCGATGCGGTCGGCATTGATCGTGCAGAGCTGATTAAGCAAATGCAAGATCGACCACGTTCGCGTTATTTGGTTTTACAAAAAGAACTTCCACCGCAACAAGCCGATTTAATTACCAAGCGTAATTTTCAGGGCGTTTATGCAGAAAAAACCTACAAGCGCTATTACCCACAACCTCAGCCGAATGCACAAATTATTGGTTTGACCAATAGTGAGGGAACGGGTATTGAAGGTTTGGAAATGCAACTGAATAAACCATTGGCAGGTGTCGATGGTGAACAAAAGATTATTCGAGATAAAAAGGG
>DAOMAH010000106.1:0-6054 GCA_035426725.1 Acinetobacter sp. | reverse complement strand
TTTAGATTTGGTTTCATACATTTGCTTTTGCAACATATGTAAGAAATTTGTAGATAGATAAATTGCGAGTATCAATAGGAAAATTAAACTGATTGCATTTCTTTTGATAAACTCCAAAACATTACTTTGCACTTCTTCACTTGAACCACGTCTAAATCCTGCGATCCACAAGACTAGAGAAGAACTAATCTGAATGGCAACCATGTTGGTTAAAGCCAATAAAAATGCATTTGCTGAATGATGTAACTCCGCATGTGCGAATAGTATGCCACTTGCAACTAATGGTGGAACTAATGCAGTCGCCACAGCAACGCCAACTACCGCTACGGATAATCTTGGTGAAATTGAAGCAAATGCTCCTGCTGCACCACCCGCTAAAGCAATCATCAAGTCAATCATCGTCGGCTGAGTTCGAGATAAAATTTCACCTGTTAAAGGCATCTTGAAGTTAATCAACCCTAGCACTACGCCAATGCTAAAAATCATCACCACGCCTAGTGCCAGTGTTTTTAGAGCGGTTTGCAATAGAATCCAACGATTATCAATAAGTGCTAATGCTATGCCTGAAATGGGTCCCAACATCATTGCAACCAGCATCGCCCCGATCACAACGGCTGCTGAATCTGCCAATAATCCATAGCCAGCAATCACTGCAGCTAAGGCATTCATAATAAAAAACGTTTTGCTTGGCAAAGCATCTGCTTGAATAGTCAGTCGTACATACTTATGGTCAATTTTCTTCGAGTTCTCTCTTAAGGCTTGCTTATATCTAAGCTTTTCCTTTAAGCGTTCTATGTGAGCCTGTTCGGGGTGATCATCAATGATGATTGTGGGTCTATCTTTTTCATTTTCCATTGTTCTTTATGCTCATTTGATAAACAGAGGTTTCAGGCAAATTTTTAATTTACTTTTGTTAATTATTAAAATCATGCTTAGACTAACCTTACTCTAACACAATGTAATTACAATAGAAAAAATATTTAAACTCACCATAATTTACAAAAGGGTTAAGAATTAAAACACTCCTTCTACATGACGCGGGTTAAGCTGAAATCTGAAATAGATCGTTCGTTTAATTCATCATATTTCACATACAATAATTGAATGAGGTAACTATGAATTCTTCAGCAGCTTTAAAAGTTCATACACGTAATAATTTAGATGACGCGATTAAAGAAGCAACAATTAAAATTTTGAATCAAATACTTGCCAATCTAATTGATTTGTCTTTGCTCACTAAACAAGCTCATTGGAATATGCGAGGAAGTAATTTTATTGCGGTTCATGAAATGCTGGATATGTTCCGCACCAATCTTATTCTTCATTTAGATAATGTTGCTGAACGTGTTGTGCAAATTGGTGGTACGGCATTGGGAACGACTCAAACAGTTTCAGCAGCCACACATTTAAAGCCATATCCTGTAGAAATTCATGCGGTACAAGATCATTTAAAAGAACTTGCCGATCGTTATGGCATTGTCGCTAACCACTTACGCGATACGATTGATAAAGTCGAAGATCCGATTTCTGAAGATATTATCCATGCTGCTTTGGAAAATTTAGATCAATATTTATGGTTTTTGGAAGCCAATATCGACCAAAAATAATTTTGTCAATAAAAAAACGAGGGACTTATTCCCTCGTTTTTTTCAATCATGATGAACTTTAAGATTTAACGACAACTAATACTTGAATAGCATCTGGTGTCACAGAAAGTCCATCCAGCAAACTCAATCCTTCCTTCTGAAACTTTTGCAAACGCTCAATTTCGTCTTCACGAATACTTGGATTGAATTGTTTTAGATAACTTAAACGGTCAATTTCATATTGCCATTTATTGCCATAATGCACTTTGGCCTGCTGCATCAGTTCAGGTAATGAAGTTTTAGCAATTTCTAAAGCTTGGCTATATCGCTGCTCAATCACTTCACGGCGCGCTTTGACCACTTGGCGACAACTATTACCATCTAAATGATGCAAGTACGGACGGATAATGCTTGGGTCAATTTTTTGCGATAAATCCTGACCGTTTTCGCTGAGTAATACACGAATGAGTTGCTTCGGTAAACTTGATGGCAAGTTTAATGCTTTTGGCGCAATCACATCTACTTTGAACCAAACTTCGAGCAATACCGAGCCTTGAGGCAGCGCATTCGACTTTAAAACTGCAACATTAGTACTACCAAATGATTGCGTGCGAATCAGCTCCATCATGCTTTCAATGAATGGGTGTTCTAAAGTTAGATATTCAGCATCTTCACGAATTTGCGCCTGATCACGATAGAACGTTGCCGTCATGCCTTCTTCATCTAAGGTCAAGCCTTGCACTTGCATTTGATCGGTCGGTTTAATGATCACCGTACCATTACTTTGTTCATCAAAATCAATATTGGTGGATGCCATGAAACGTTTAACGAACATCGGCAAAGTCGTATTGTCGTCGTAGTCTTCCAAAGCTTGCACAATGCCTTGTGCCACAACTGGACGGCATGAGTTGTATTCGAGTAGGCGATCACGACCTGCTTGTAGTTCAGCTTCCAACGCCTGACGCTGAACATTTACTTCTTCAAGTAAATCTTCAAAAGTCTGCCCTTGATCTGCCAATAAACAATCTTTGAGTTCGATAATGAAGTTTTCTTGTAAGGTCTGTGCAGTAGGCGAAATACTACTGAAAATATTCAACGCTTCGTTATACCAACGAAACATGCGTTCTTGCGCTGTTCCCATCAGATATGG
The DNA here is from genome assembly GCA_035426725.1 of Acinetobacter sp. GTDB lineage: Bacteria > Pseudomonadota > Gammaproteobacteria > Pseudomonadales > Moraxellaceae > Acinetobacter. The sequence continues at coordinate 3,318 of DAOMAH010000106.1, read as the reverse complement.
CACATGAATCTGGATGCGATTTTCCTGACCAATACGGTCTAAACGCCCAATACGCTGTTCAAGCACGTCAGGATTCGCAGGTAAATCAAATAAAATTAGGTCGCTGGCAAACTGGAAATTACGTCCTTCTGAGCCGATCTCAGAACACAGGAGAATTTGAGCGCCGTAACTGTCTTCTGCAAAATATGCCGCTGCTTGGTCACGTTCAAGTAAACTCATGCCTTCATGGAACATGGCGGTACGAATTCCTGCATGCAAACGCAAGACATTTTCGAGCGATTCCACCACAGGACCGCTACGCGCAATTAATAATACTTTTTTGTGTTTTAAATCCTTGCGAAGGACTTCCATCAACCAAGGCACACGTGGGTCATTTTCCATCCACGAACCGTCAAGTTGCCCTTCTTCAGGCCACATTTGCTCACGCATCTTGCCATCGTAAGACCAATTTTCTGGTGCAAGCAACGGTGCAGGCTGGCAGTCACGCCCTGGAAAACCTTGAATTGCTTCACGTGTATTGCGGAATAAAATACGACCAGTACCATGACGGTCTAATAATTCGTGGATGGCGCGCATGCGTTGTTCTGGGTTGTCATCAATACGATGCCCCAATAAGCCGTCTAATGCGATGAGATGATCTTCTGCCAATGCTTCATCAGACATCAACACTTCAGCTACTTTTGCCGTTTGTTGATATTGTTGTTCTTCATCGAGGAAACGTTCTAGGCTGCTAAAACGTTGCGGATCGAGTAACCGCAAACGAGCAAAATGACTTTCTACGCCTAATTGTTCTGGCGTTGCCGTGAGGAGTAATACGCCTGCTGTTTGCTGTGCGAGTTCTTCGACTAAATCGTAACGATCATTACCGCCTTCTTCTTCGCTCCACATCAAGTGATGCGCTTCATCGACCACCAGTAAATCAAAACCTGCGGCTAAGGCTTGTTCACGTAAATCTTCATGATCGACCATTAAATCAACACTGGCGATAATACATTGCTCAGTTAAAAATGGATTCTGATCAGGATCGTGTTCTTTGATTGATGCGGTACGGGTTAAATCAAATAATGAAAATTGCAAATTGAAACGACGGCGCATTTCAATCATCCACTGATATTGCAGTGAATCTGGTACTAAAATCAGAATGCGTTCTGAACGCCCTGTTTTGAGTTGCTGATGCAGAATTAAACCTGCTTCAATGGTTTTACCTAAACCGACTTCATCCGCCAATAAAACACGCGGTGCAAAACGTTTCCCCACTTCATGTGCAATATAAAATTGATGCGGAATCAAACCGACACGCGCACCCAACATGCCACGTAACGGACTGCTATGCATATGCGATTGTAAGAGCATCGCTTCAATACGCAAGTCGTACCATTCTTTATAATCGACTTGGCTCGCGAGTAAACGCTCTAAAGGTTTCGCAAGTTGAATTTGCGCACCGATACGTGTTTCATTCAACGATTTACGTTCAATTTCACCATTGTCTAAATGACGAATCACCTCATAACGTAATACGCCATGTCGATCTTCCATCGACTCGACAATCCATTTTGTACCTTCTTGATCTTGGACTTCATCATTGGTATGAAAAATGATGCGAGATAAAGGCGCATTGTTCCGTGCATAAACACGAGTTTCATCACTTTTAGGAAATAAAATGCTGATAGAACGTTCATCGACATCAATAAGAACACCTAAACCCAGTTCAGTTTCTGTATCTGATAGCCAACGTTGACCAATAGCAAACTGCTGCAATTTTTTCCACCTTATCTCAAGTTAGCCCACATAGTTTAGGTCATAAATTAATCGAAATTTAAGACATTTTATGTAGTTTTAAATCTAGGCTGCTGTGAATAAATCATCATCACATTAGCCTTTATATTTTGACATAAAGCACGAATAAATATCGTACATCACATCATAATTCTTTAAAAAATTTCGGGGTTAAAACGGAACTGGACAGTCAAATGTCAACTGTTCACCTGTTTGAGGATGTGCGAAGCTCAATTGCGTTGCATGCAAACATAAACGCTCAGTAAGCCTCTGTTGTTCTGATGTGGCATATAAGGTATCGCCCAAAATCGGATGACCTAAATATTGCATATGCACACGAAGTTGATGTGACCGTCCTGTAATTGGCGTTAATTTGACTCGTGTGACTGCTTGACCTTGAATTTCGAAATGCTCGATGGCTTGCCATTCGGTCAGTGCAGGTTTGTGATAGGACGCATCCACGATATGCAATGGCGGACGAGTCGGGTCGTAGATCACAGGAATATCGACAGTCCCTTGACCTTCTAAGTGCCCTGCAACCAAAGCTTGATAAATTTTTGAGGTTTGACGATCTTGGAATTGACGTGAAATAGTACTTTGTCCAAATTTGGACAGACCGAAGACCAAGATGCCTGAAGTATCTCGATCTAGGCGGTGAATCAGTAAGGTTTTAGGTTCTAATTTTAATAAGCGATTGATTAAACAATCTTGTAAATCTTCTGTTTTCCCAGGTACGGTCAATAACCCCGCAGGTTTATGGATGACCATAAAATCTTCATCACGATGAATCAAATGTTCATTTAGAAAATCACTCAAACTAACCTTCCAACGACTCGATGAAAACAAGCGGCGATCATAAAAAGCTTGGGGCTAAATTACAATTAAAATTAAAACTTTTTTAGACAATATTTAAAGTTTAGCTAAATCCGACATAGCAAAAAATTACGCTTCTTAATCTTTTAAAGTAAGCGATTAGGAATTGATATATGCCATCAACTGTTTCCTTACTGAATTTGGTGGTGCTAATAAAGTATTGACCACTCTTTCATTTAAGACACCTGCGACAAGACCGCCTCCGATCAAATAACCAGCAATCATCAAAACAATGGCTAACAGAATTATTCCATCACATAATAAGCTAACTCCAGAAGATATCGTTGTTTCATCTACCCTAGAAGAAAAAAATATTTCTATGAAATGCAATACCCATGGCTATTTAGTGGAAAATTCATAAAAATTTATATTACTCAGAACAATACATGGTGCAATAAGGATACTAAAAAAGATAAATGAACGCTTTTTATTTAATACTAGCCTATTAAAAATAATCATAAAGGCTGATAACGCTATGGCAAGAACAAATGCTGGCGCTGCATAGATCAAATAAGAAAGTGGTATGGTAAAAACTAATAGATTTAGAAGCCAACCTGCACAAAATGGAAAAATGATAAGAGAAATGATTGACACATATCCAACCAAAGTAAGGCGTAAGCAAACCGTATAAATTAACTCTTTACAAAATAAGAGGATCCCCAAGAAAAC
>DAOMAH010000105.1:0-6153 GCA_035426725.1 Acinetobacter sp. | reverse complement strand
TACCCAAGCAGTACATTGGTTTAAAAAAGCAGCTGAACAGGGTAATATTGAAGCACAATATTATTTAGCTATCTTGTTCCAGAAAGGGCAAGGTGTACCAAAAGTTCTACTGAACTCAAAGATGCTGAACGTATCAGCACTCAACTACAAAACTCGAGAAATTTCGGAATCGATTTAAGAAAGTTTCTTGATTCACACCAATAAATTCATGTTCAAAAGAAATGCCCTATCATCTCGATAGGGCATTTTTATATCTGGGTAGGTTTAAAAACCGTTTACTTCCCTTTACGCTCTTTCGCTAACAAATAATCAACCACTTGAGTCACTTTTTCATTTTCACCCTGCACCACATATTTGCCATTCACCACAACTGCAGGTACACCCGTCAATTGGAACTGTTGAGCCAATTTGTTCGACTCAGCCACTTTCGAGGTAATAATGAATGAATTAAACATGCTATTAAATTTCGCTTCGGGTACACCATAAGCTGCGAAAAATTTAGCTTGCGAAGCTTGATCAAAAATTTGCTGACCACCATCATGAATCGCATGGAACAATGGAATATGGGTTTTCTTACGAACGCCTAAAGCTTCTGACACATAGTAACCACGTGCGCCTTGTTCCCACACTTTATTCATAGACGCTGGCGTGCGTAGGAAATATACATCACTTGGAATTTTCTTTAACCACGTTTGCATATGCGGTTCAAGTTTAAAACAGTGCGGACAACCGTACCAAAAAAATTCACGAACTTCGATTTTTCCTGCGGGTGCTGCCGTTTTGCTAGGGTTAGCAACCACGGTATAGTCTTTACCTGCGACAAAATCTGCTGCCATTGCATTGACTGAAAATGCCATGACCACTGCACTTAAACCACCTAATACTAACTTTTTCATTGGGATTGCTTTTCCTCTAAGCATTTTTCATAAGTTTATATGCTAAATATAAAGCAAACTCGAGCAAATCGTTTTGCTTCTGTGAAGATTTTTAGGGGTTTTATCGCTTTTTTTCCTAGAATCGCTACACTAAGCTAAATTCAAGCTAAAAACACATCCCAAAATAGAGGTAATCCATGTCGCAATTGAATGTTGACCCACAAGAAATCGCAAAATTTGAAGCATTGGCTGCCAAATGGTGGGATCAACATTCCGAGTTCCGCCCACTGCATCAAATCAATCCTTTACGTTTAAACTGGATTGATGAACGGGTCGGTGGTTTGGCTGGCAAAAAAGTGTTGGATGTCGGCTGCGGCGGCGGAATTTTGGCGGAAAGCATGGCACGCCGTGGTGCAGATGTATTAGGCATCGATATGGGTGAAGCTCCTTTAGCGGTGGGTCGCTTACATGCACAACAAGACAACGTACAAAATATCGAATATCGTCAAATTCCAGTCGAGCAACTGGCACTAGAACAAGCAGGTCAATACGATGTAGTGACTTGCATGGAAATGATGGAACACGTACCTGACCCTGCGTCAATCGTTAGAGCCTGTCAAGCTTTAGTCAAACCAGATGGTCATGTATTTTTTTCAACCATTAACCGTAATCCGAAATCCTATTTATTTGCAATTATTGGTGCGGAATACGTGCTGCGTTTACTCCCGAAAGGTACGCACGATTATCACAAATTCATTCGCCCATCTGAAATGGCGCACGATATTCGCAATGCAGGCTTAAGCCTGAAAGAAATGACTGGTTTACACTACAATCCGATCACAAAACATTACTGGTTAGCGCCGAGTGTCGATGTGAATTATATGGTGCACACCACCAACACAGGTGCAAAATGAAAGCCGTTTTATTTGACCTCGATGGCACACTCATCGACACCGCTGCCGACTTTATTCGCATCATTCAACAAATGTGCCGCGATGAACAACGACCTGTGGTTGAAGCAGAGATGATTCGCACGCAAGTGTCCGAAGGCGCGCGTGCGATGGTGAAATTGGTTTATCCTGATTTAGACGTCAGCGATGCCGAATTTCTTGCACATCGGCAACGTTTTTTAGATGTTTACGGCGATAACATCGTGGTGGATACAGATTTATTTGTTGGGATGTATCCCTTACTGGAAGAATTGGAAGCGCACGGCATTCCATGGGGCATTGTGACCAATAAACCCCGTGGACTCAGTGAACTGTTATTAAAAGCGTTAAGTTTGACAGAACGCTGTGCGGTATTGGTTTGCCCAGAAGATGTCAGCAAAACCAAACCTGACCCTGAACCGATGTATTTGGCTGCCAACCAACTGGGCATTGATGCCAAAGACATTATCTATGTGGGCGATCATCCACGTGATATTGATGCAGGGCGCAATGCTGAAATGTATACCATTTTAGCCGCGTATGGTTATTTGCCAATTGAATCGAGAGATGATCTCACGGCATGGCAAGCTGATGCCATTATTCATACTGTACCTGAACTGCATCAACTGCTTAAACAGAAAATCACGGTATTATCAGAAAATCAGGGTATGATGAGTTAAGCTTTAAAATAACAACAGGAGGCATAATAATGAATTATTCAGCATACCAACCTCGTCCAGATCTGCTTAAAGATCGTATCATCTTGATTACAGGTGCAGGCGATGGCATTGGACGTGCAGCAGCAATAAGTTATGCCTTGCATGGTGCAACCGTGGTTTTACATGGTCGTACCTTGAACAAACTCGAAGTCATTTACGATGAAATTGAAAGCCTAGGTGCACCACAACCTGCAATTTTACCTTTACAGCTTTCAAGTGCATCTAGCCACGATTATGAATTACTGGTGAGTACCCTTGAGCAGCAGTTTGGCCGTGTAGATGGCATTTTGCACAATGCAGGGATGCTCGGTGATCGTGTAGAACTGGCAGATTATCCTGTCGATGTTTGGGACGATGTGATGGCAGTAAATCTACGTGCTTCGTTTGCATTGACACAAGCCTTGTTGCCACTGTTACAAAAATCTGAACATGCTTCAGTGCTGTTCACCAGTTCAAGTGTCGGACGTGAAGCGCGTGCTTTATGGGGAGCGTACTCGGTGTCGAAAGTGGCGACCGAAGCCATGAGTAAAATTTTCGCGGCTGAAAATACTTATCCCAACATTCGCTTTAACTGCATTAACCCAGGCGGTACGCGTACTGCCATGCGCGCTAAGGCTTATCCTGACGAAGACCCAAAAACCCTACCAACAGCGGATAGCATTATGCCTGCCTATTTGTACTTGATGGGTGATGACAGCCTCGACATGAACGGACAAAGTATTGATGCACAAAGTCCAGTTTAATGAATTGCATGACATAAAATCTCCATCTTTTTAATGCAACAATGAAACAGTCTTCACAGTTTCTCTGCATTTATCACGTACAGTATTTGCCATGAGAGACATCCGCTTGGTGCATCATGAAAACTAAATTCTTGATCTTAATTATCGCGTCACTTGCTCTATTTAGCAGCGTGACCAGTTTCGCAAAACCACATTTCGACCGTGATGATGAGTCGCGTGGTAGTGGTTGGAAACAACGTGATTTTGACCGCCCTGATGATGACAATCGTTTACGAGATCGTCGTATGCGTGAAGAACGGGGGGTTGAACGCTTGAAACAACATCGTTGGCAAGCGGGCTATGTCATGCCACAACATTATCGTGGCAATGGCTATAAAGTTGATTATAAAGATAATCAATTGCCTCGACCAAAGCGCAACGAACAGTGGTATAAAATCAACAATGACTATATTTTGGTCAATTCTGAAGATAACAGCATTATTCAGATTCTTGGTTTTTAAGCTGCAAAAGCGTAATTAAAGCCACAAAGTTCTGCGCTTATTTTGATGAATAGATTTATCTTTTTGATTTTTTAGTTAGAATCAGAATTATTAGATATTCATCTTGAGATCAGTATGGCGAACCCTATTGCGGAGACTACACCAAGCACAGCGCAAGATTATGTGCATTGGTTTCGCCATTCTGCGCCTTATATCAATGCGCATCGCCATAAAACTTTCGTACTGATGTTTGGTGGTGAAGCGGTTGAACATGAAAATTTTCAACATATCATTCACGATATCGCCCTATTGCATTCCTTAGGTATTCGCCTAATTTTGGTACATGGCGCACGTCCGCAAATTAATCAAAATTTGCGCGAACGCTCTATTGAAACGCCTTTTTATCAAAACCGTCGTGTCACCACCCGTGAATCGCTACAAGGCGTCATGAACGCCGTCGGCTCAATTCGTCTTCAAATTGAAGCGTTACTTTCAATGGGTCTTGCCAATTCGCCTATGTACGGCGCACGAATTGATGTCGTTTCAGGAAATTTCGTCACCGCTAAACCCTATGGCATTCGTGAAGGCATTGATTTTCAGCTGGCGGGCGAAGTGCGTTCGATCGACACCGATGCGATTCAACGTCATTTAGACAATCACAATATTGTTTTGCTGGGCCCAACAGGCTATTCGACCACAGGCGAAGTATTTAACTTATTGGCAGAAGAAGTTGCGACTAAAACCGCAACTGCTTTAAAAGCCGATAAATTGATTTTTTTAGGTGCACAACAAGGCTTAATGGATGCACAGCAGCAATTATTACGTGAATTAAGCCCACAGCAACTCGAACCCTATCTTCAGCAGTGTGAACAAAACAATCCTGATTTTGCTTTGCATTTAAAGCAAGCACAACAAGCCTCTCTTTCAGGTGTGCATCGTGTGCATTTGATTTCTTATGCCTACGATGGTGCATTGATTGAAGAATTATTTACCCGTGATGGCATTGGTACCATGATCACCGATGCACATTATGAAGAGGTGCGAACGGCCAATATTCATGATGTCGGTGGTTTGATGAATTTACTTCGTCCGCTCGAACAAGAAGGAATTTTGGTCTATCGCTCGCGTGAGGTACTGGAACGAGAGATTGAACAATTCGCGGTGATTGAGCGTGATGGGATGATTTTGGCATGTGCTGCCCTCTATCCTATTTCAAATGATACAGCGGAAATCGCCTGTGTCGCCGTCGATGCGAGCTATCGAAAGTCAAATCGTGGCAGTCAAATTCTCCAGTTTTTAGAAAGCAAAGCAAAACAACAAGGCATTCAACAACTGTTTGTTCTGACCACACGAACTGCACATTGGTTTTTAGAGCATGGTTTTAGCCCCGCTAGCGTGGACGATTTACCCAATGCACGCCAAGCTCTCTATAACTATCAACGGAATTCTTTGGTGTTTAAAAAATCATTACCTTAATGTGGCGACTCCAACGTCGAGTTCGCTACATGATCGTTTTGGATAAGACTTTTGTTCTGACAATGAATTGAAAAATTACGGTTTTATATAACAGTCTAAATTTGATTAAATAGAATATATTTCCGATATTTTAATGCTTTATTCTGTTACATTAAATTTGTGTTTTTTTGCACAAATTTTAAAAAATATCCTACAATGTCAATGACATTTTTTGAATCAAGATCGAAGATGGAACAGAAAAAAAGTACACTAAAGCGCAACCAATTGCTCAATGCCGCCCTCGATGTTTTTTCCGTTTATGGATTTAGCGGTGCAAGCTTGGACGAAATTGCGCAATTGGCGAACATGCATAAATCTAATATTTTTTATTATTATGAAAATAAAGAATCGCTGTATGTTGAAGTGCTCACCACTGTACTTCAAAAATGGCTCGCACCATTGCAAACCTTAGAAGTCGAGCTTGAACCCACTGAAGCACTCACCCATTATTTAATGGAAAAGCTAGAGAGCTCACGCGATGAGCCGAAAGCGTCGCGTCTGTTTGCCTTAGAAATTATTCAAGGTGCGCCACATATTCTGCCGATTTTAAAAGGCCCATTGAAAAAAATATTTAGACGCAAAACCAAGGTCATTCAAACTTGGCAGGAACAAGGCAAACTGTCTAAAGAAATCGACGCAGAGTTATTTATTATTAATATTTGGGCGATTACTCAAAATTACGCCGACTTTTCCACTCAAATGGAAATGGTGACAGGTAAAACCTTACGCAACCGCAGCATGTACCAACGAACGGTTGAACATACGCTACATTTAATGCTGCATGGTGCTTTACCACGTTAAAGACCCGTCAATTAAAAGTCTTCCTTTCAGCGATTGAAATACACGAAAAAGCGTTCCAGTGAACTAAATCCTGAAAGGGTTTTGATTAGGAG
>DAOMAH010000104.1:0-6192 GCA_035426725.1 Acinetobacter sp. | reverse complement strand
AAATCAATATTTAGGTCGTTTGCCGATAGGTGATTTGCCCGAATTAAAATCAATTAAACTGAATGAGCTGAATCAATTCTATAAAACGTGGTATGCACCCAATAATGCGGTGATGGTGATTTCAGGGAAGTTTGATAAAACTGAAGTTCTCAATAAAGTTGATCAATTCTTTAGTCCAATTCCTGCACGCACTGTCCCTAGTCAGGTTCATGTCCCTGTGTTGGATTCAAGTAAAATTGTACAACGCCAATTTACTGTGAAAAAGGGCAGTGATCTCGCCAAATTTCATATTTACATGAATGGCAAAAATGAAGCCTTACAGCCTACTTTGGCTCTTGCACCCGCATTATTTACCATGCAGCCGAGTGGTCGTTTATATAAGAGTATGGTGCAAACTGGAATCAGTACTGGGGTGCAGTCGACATCTTGGCTCGATCAAGATTTTAATGTGGTATTTATGGGCGCGATTTATGCACCGAATCATGATGCTCAAAAAGTCGATGAAGTGTTAAAAAATGGTGTTGAAAATCGTCAATCTTTTACAGATGCAGAGTTGCAACGGATTAAAAATATTTCGCAAAATAGCGCAGAAAACACCGAGAAAGATGCAGCGGCATTGGGTTCTAATTTAAGTGATTATGTGGTCAGTTCTCATGGTCAATGGGATCAATATTTTAAAGATTTAAAAGCGGTTCAAGATTTAAATATTGCCGATGCCAATCAAATTTTGCAACAATTTTTGGTACCCTCACACCGAATTTCAGGCGATATTTTGCCGACACCTGAAGATCAAAAGAAAGCGCAAACTCAAAAAACACAAGATCAGCCCAAAACTTTAGATCAAAAGGTGGAACAAGCAGAACCATTAAAAGATGCCAGTATTTATAAACAAGAAGTCGCACAATTTGTGGCGCAGTCAGCACAGCAACTGCAAAAAAATGAACAGAAAATACAGCGTGGTGAGTTAAAGAATGGCATCCGCTATGCGCTTTTCCCCACAACTACGCGTGATGATAAAACCTATGCCAACATTAGTTTAGATTTTGGTGATGAAAAATCGCTGTTTGGTAAGGGCGTAACTCTAGATTTAACCAGTTATTTGATGATGCGTGGTTCAGAACAACACACGCTGCAAGAAATTACCGATAAAGAGATCGCTGCGAGTGGTGGGGCATCTGTTAGTTCGAGTGGAAATGGCTTAGTCGTTTCTATTCAGGCAAAGAAAGATAAATTTGAAGATTTTTTAAACTTTGTCCTCGAAACCATTCAGCAGCCGAAATTCTCTGAAACTGAATTTGATTTGGCAAAAAATCAAAGTTTATCTGTTTTAGATCGTCCTTATACTGAGCCTGAAGTTGTGGCATCTATGACTTTAGCAAAGCTTTTAGAAATCTATCAACCAGGCGATTTACGTTATCACTTTGAACCTGAATTTGCTAAAAAACAGTTGAATGAGGCAACTTTGGCTCAAGTTAAACAGTTTTATCAGCAGTTCTTTGTAAGCGATCATGCGCAAATCGCTGTAACTGGTGATTTTGACGCTAAAACTATGCAGTCTATTTTGCAAAAAAACTTTGGTGCTTGGAAAGCGAAGCAACCGTACCGCAAAATCACAAATGAATATACGCCGTATAAAGCACAGAAAATGCATGTGTTATCGGAACAGCGTGAGTTTGGTAGTTATCAAAGTATATTGCCATTTCCTGTTGGGTCGTATCATACAGATGCACCAGCCTTAATTATCCTGAGTCATATTTTAGGTAACTCGCAGCTTTCATCACGTTTGGCACAAGAATTACGTGAGAAAAATGCCTTAGTCTACGGCTTTGGAAGTGATTTGGATTTAAACCCAGATATTGATGATGGAAACTTAAGTATCACAGCCAACTATACTTCTGGACGCTCTGATCAAGTATCGAAGTCAGTACACAAAGTATTAATTGAGCTGCTCAATAAAGGCGTAACAGAACAAGAAGTGGAAGCTGCTAAAGCCGACATTATGAAAAAACGCGTAACTGCTTTAGAAGATGAGCGCAATATTCATAGGATGTTGACAGGGCAGTTAGAGCGGAATAAAACCTTACTCGATCGTGAGAAACGCGACCAAGAAATTGCCAAACTGACTAAGGCAGATGTTGATTCGGTGATTAAAAAATACATCAAACTTGATCATTTTGTTGAGGTGATGGCTGATCAATATGGACAGGCGCAGAACATAAAATAATTTGGAAGAATGAAAAAAGCCACCAAATTCGGTGGCTTTTTTTCAGTGCGGATTAATGATCGTGCTTATGTGTATGGAAATCTTCATTTTTACGGAAGCGTAGATAGTTATCAAACTGCTCACAATATTCGTCGAAATTATCTTCGAGCATCATTTGAAATTGTTGGAATAAGTACGACATGACTTGTTCTTTGGCTTCACGCATTTCATTACCATCTTTGAAATTATTGGCCGCCACCCAAGTGTTAAAACGCGCTGTGGCAAAAAGCATAGCAGCACTGACTTGCCCACGTAATTCTTCAGGATTAGGTTGCTGTCCTTTTTGTGGGCGGCAAAAATCATTGGCGAGTTTAATAAATTCGTCAGCACGCTCAAAAAATACCGCATTTAAAGCTTCTTCTTCAGTCACATCAGTAGCATTTATTTTCTGAGTCATGATTTTTTCCAACGACAGATTAGGACGGATCATTATAGACAAAGCCTTGTCGAAACTAAACCTTTGCCGTAGGCTGAAATAGCCTAAGCAACTTGATAATTTCTATAATGAACGATGCGATCGCCATTCAAAGCCTAAAAACTGACATTTTTAATTTACGACAACATATTTATCCACCACAACATTTACAGCAAGTAGAAGGATTGCCGATTTTTTATGGATTGCAAAGCGAGGTTGATGATTATTATCGTCAATGGCAACCGCTGATTGAAAGGGCACAGCAGTTATGTCAGCCATTTATGCAAGATGAAATGGTAGATGTAATTCATTTACCGAGGCATCTAAATTTGCCTTTGTTTTTCTTTCATGTTGATCGAATCCGTCTGAATAAAACGCTTGCCAAAGAATCGAAAACTTTTCGTGGTGTAGCAAGTTTGGTGGAAAAGTGTGGACAGTTTGAGGCTGATCATATTTTTGCTATGCAGGAATGGCTACACAGTAATGATATGGCTGCTTTGGTCGCACACCGTGAATTTATTGATTTGCGCACTTATGTTTTTCAACATGGGCAAAGTGAATATACACGGACGCGTTTTTATATGAATGGCATGATTTTAAGTGTCGAACCGCATTTTAACTTGGTGGATGCTCGGGATAAGCCACGAAAGCAGCGTAATGATTGTTACCGTGATCCGATTGCGGAAAATGGGACATGGAAAGTTTTTGGGAAGTATAGGTAAGTTTCTTCCTTTCGATAATGCTAAGTCTCGACAAGCTTTGCCTTTGTATTATCTCCGTCTTAGAATCCCTCCCGACCTTCCTTTAACAAGGGAGGAGTAAACAAATTCAATAGCCTGTTAATGTTTCATTCCCCCCCTTTTTCAAAGAGGGGTTAGGGGAGATTATTAGTCCCAAAAAATATCTTTATGCGACAAAGTCTCTAGTTTTTTATCTGCTTTCTTTGCCACATGCGGTTGTTGTGCTTTTACCCAACCCAAAGCAAATAGGAACTGTGGTTGTTCAGATAGCTGCTGTTTAAAAATCTGTTCCGCAACAAACAAATCATTATAAAAACCTAAATATTCCTGAATCGGCTGTAATTTATCTAAAAACTGTTGTACTTCATTTTCGGGATAAAGCCCTGCAATAAAGTCGATGCAATAACGCAATTGTTTGACTCGCTTTCTGCTACGGTGTTGTAGTTCGATCGTCAGAGTAGAAAATTGGGCGGCATCTTCTAAAATTTTGTGATACAGCTTGGTTAAGCTTTTATTCACTTGTTTTGTTAATTTGGATTTTGATTGGTTTTCGCTATAGCTAAAACTCAATAATGATAAAAACAGCCGTGTAGTTTGAGGCTGACTTAAAAGTTGAGCAATTTCGGTATCCGTTTCTTTAGGCAATATAAGGTCAAATTCACAATCTTTTTGAATGAGTGGAATAACTGCATCCTGAATCGCATCGTTGTCACGGGACTGTCCCAAAGCTCTAAAAATTTCAGCTAATTGACTTTCCCAAGCTGGATCAATTTGCGATGACCAATTAGAGAAATGTTTTAAGGCTGAACGTAAACGGCGTAAACCGACACGTGCCTGATGAATATGCTCAGCTTCGGCGACGCCAGCGGCAATCGCGGCGGCATTAGGTAAAATATGATTTAAGGTATTTTCGACAATCTGTTGCATCGCGTATTCAGCAGAAGATTTCGGATTCAATATTAGCGATTTTGCTTTGATTGCAGGGGACACCAATTTGCCCATAGCCAATAAATTGCCTCGTTCGGCTTTACTGCGCACATCGAGCCATAATTGATATTTGTCCACCCATGTCTTGGAAAATTCGATCAGATGCTGAGCTGAACCTTGTTTGAGTTCAAATTCAACTTCGCAGATTTTTGCTTGATCGTTCGGTGTGCGAATTTCACCATCATCTAAACACACTTCAATCTGTGAACCTTCGTACTCAAAAACATGAAAGCTACGTTGCACATCAGTTTGGAATTGCAATGTTAAATCAGCAGGTTGATCTCCCAATATCTCACGCAGCATGGTTTGCACTGTTTGGTTATGTTGATAATGAGATAAATCTAGTTCAGGCTCTTGTTCGCATTTTCCTAAATAAATATCTTCTTCAATACGTTGTAAATGATTTTTACTGGCAGCTTTAAATGTTTGTACCCAACATTCACCTTCTTGACGTAGTCGAATAGCCACATATTTTTTTGCCAATAGGCGATCAGTCGTATCGTAATATTTGGCTTGTAAATGAATCTTTTGCGCTTTTTGTTTATTTAAAGCATGCAATACACTTTTTTTCTTAGCTTCAGGGAGCTGAAATTTAAGCTCTATTTCCATAAGACGTTTGCTCCTAAATGATGTGCCAAAGAATTAAAATTAGTATAACTTGTGCCGAGTTGAAAAATGTTTGTAAAGCTGTTGTCAGCTAGTATTATTCGCTTAAACGATGACTTTATTTTGTTTAAAAGATACAGTAGCGAAAGATAAATTAACAGGATCAAGGTGAGCTAAAATGAATGCACCCGTGAATTTAAACACTCCAGTCGAATTTTCATTGCCGATTAAAAATTATAATGAATTTTATCGTTTTTATTTAACGGAACATCGAAGTCTTGTCAGTCGCCGTTTGCATGTTGCTGGTAGTTCAATCGGTCTGTATTTTTTTAGTCAAGCCATTATTAAACGAAAGGCAAAATATGCATTATACGGCTTAGTTTCTGGCTATGCATGTGCTTGGGTAGGGCATTTTTTCTATGAACATAATAAGCCGGCTAGTTTTAAACAACCCTTGTATAGTTTTATTTCAGATTGGCGAATGTTGTCGGATGTCGTGCGTGGTCGGTTGAGTTTGGTTGATCGTAAGTTTGATAAAATTGAGTCTTAATGTGATCTCGTGATTACAGATACATGCATCATTTAAAAAAAGGCTGTGATTGTTATTTTAGCACCCTAAAACTACCTCACACCTTTCCACCATTGCTGAAAAACCTGATGGTTATTATCGAGTTCAACCAACTCCCCAATCATCGGTGTGGCAAGGCGATACGGTCTCGATTTTGAATATTCAACAATGCGTGTAATCGGTTCATACCAAGCATGTTTAGCTAAACTAAATTTCGAATGATGCACTGGAATCATATTCCGTGCATTCAATTCTACTGTCGCTTGAGCTACTTCTTCAGGGTGGCAATGTACAGCGTGCCAAGCCATATCATATTGACCATTTTCCATGAGAGCCCAATCAAAAGGGCCATATTTTTTACCAATCTCGACAAAGTGTTGGTTATATCCACCATCACCTGTATAAAAAATTCGTTTGTTCGGCGATTGAATCACAAAAGAAACCCAAAGGTTTTTACCACCATCAAAGGCGCGTCTTGAATCATGATGCGTGGTTTCAGTAATAATCGTTATACCATCGCCCAATTCAATTTTTTCGCCCCAATCTTTTTCAATCAATTTCTCTTTCGGGTAGCCCCAATATTCAAAATGTTCGCCGACCCCTAAACCTGTCA
>DAOMAH010000103.1:0-6237 GCA_035426725.1 Acinetobacter sp. | reverse complement strand
ACGCTGAACAGACCACGGCTTACCGTTTTCGTCTTTCCAGTTTTTAGAGATACACCAGTCACGTGCAAGTAATACGCCCATCAAGTTTGACTGTGTACCACCAGAGGTGAATACACCTGCCTGACCTGCACCATAACCCACTTTTTGACGTAACCAATCAATAAGTTGCACTTCCATCAAAGAACCCGCTGGGCTTTGATCCCATGAATCCATTGATTGGTTGGTGGCATTAATCAACACTTCCGCAATCTGGCTTGTCACCATAGTTGGGCAGTGTAAATGTGCAAGAGAATGTGGGTGATGAACTTTTAAACTTTTATTCAGGAAAAGTTCAACCATACGTTGTAATGATTGCTGTACACCTAAGCCTTCTTTCGATGGATTAAATGAAATAGCAGCACGCAAATCTTTAATGCTGCCACCCGTGTACATTTTGTCATTTTGCAACCATGCTGAAACGGCGGTTACCGCTTCGCCCATTGCTGACTGATAGTCAGCAATGGATTGAGCATCATTGCAGAGTAAGGCTTTACGATGTTCTGCAAAATCAACCATAATTACGCGCCTCGAGTCGCAACAAGTGCTTCAGCAATCGCTTTTCTGAAACGAGCAACCGCTTCTACGCATTCATCATGAGTGATGATCAACGGACAAAGTAAACGAATCACCGTACCGTAACGACCACCTTTTTCTAACAATAGTTTATTGTTAAAACAAGCTGTTTGGATTGCCGCTGCCAATTGACCATCTGCAGGTAAAGAACCCATATGATCTGCTGGTTTACGCTCATCGACAATTTCAACACCAATCATCAAACCACGACCACGCACATTGCCGATACATGGAAATTCTTGCGCTAGTTTTTTAAACTCAGCTTGTAAGAAATCGCCACGCTCTTGTGCATTTTGCGCAAGGTTTTGTTCAGCAATGGTTTTTAAAACCACTAAACCTGTACCCATCGCCAACTGGTTACCACGGAATGTTCCCGTGTGACCCGCAGGTTGCCAAGCATCAAATTTACGTTTAATTCCCAATACAGCAAGTGGTAAACCACCACCCACTGCTTTTGACATGACGACAACATCAGGCTCGATACCTGCATGTTCATAGGCAAACATTTTACCTGAACGTGCAAAACCAGCTTGGACTTCGTCCAAAATTAAAACGATGTTGTGTTTTTCTGTCACTTCACGGATTTTTTGCAACCATTTCACTGGCGCAGTGACCACACCGCCTTCACCTTGAATCGCTTCAAGAATCACAGCCGCAGGTTTTGTTACACCGCTTTCTACATCTTCAATAAAGTTTTCAAAGAAGTAAGTTAATGCATCAACACCAGCTTCGCCACCTAAACCAATTGGGCAACGGTATTCATGTGGATACGGCATAAATTGTACGCCTGGCATTAAACCATTGACCGAATTCTTAGCAGACAAGTTTCCTGTCATGGCAAGCGCACCATGGGTCATACCATGATAACCACCAGAAAAACTAATCACTGAACTACGACCTGTATAGGTTTTTGCCAGTTTAATCGCTGCTTCAGTCGCATCTGCACCCGCTGGGCCACAGAACTGTAAGCAATATTCTTCTTTACCACCTGGCAAATGTGCCAAAAGTGCTTCAGTAAATGCATCTTTTAAAGGGGTTGTTAAGTCTAAAGTATGCAATGGCAAGCCACTTGCCAAGGTATCTTGAATACTTTGAATTACCGCAGGATGGTTATGACCTAAAGCCAATGTTCCAGCCCCAGCTAAACAGTCGAGGTATTGTGTACCTTCAACATCGGTCACCCAGCAACCTTGTGCTTTCGCTATCGCTAACGGTAATTTACGTGGATAGCTACGAACATTGGATTCCATCTGACTTTGGCGAGTCAAATAATATTCGTTAGTAGCATTGGCAGGATTTATGGAAGAAGCGCTCATATCGAATTACCATCTCTGATATGGGTAAAAGAAATAAGTCTGGTGACTTGCGGTCGTTTGACTCGGTGCTTTTTAGAATCTAGTTTAGACACAAGTTTGATATCTTTCAACTAGGTGCGAGATGATACCTAATTTTGCAAGAAAATAAACATTTTTTATGCCGAACCGCCATCTATATTATTGAAAAAATTTTCTTTCTAATAATTAGAATGAATTATCATCATACTATGTGACAAGCTAAAGAAAGTATGCTTTTTTTTACGCCATTTATATTTTTAGATAAATGGTCTCAGCGATCTAGATAACACTATAATTTTTAATTACTTTTATTTTATTCTCCTGTTGCAAAACACTGCTAATTTATTACAAAGACACCACAAAATATGCAGAAGTTCACCATCACTTCTTTTTAAGATCAAAGCTGTAAAAATAATGTTTAAAAATCGAATTTTGAGGAAATATTTATGCGTAGTTTAGCTCTTGCTACATTGATGCTCGGCGCATCGCTTAGCCCAACCATTTTTGCACATGAGGCGGATACCTTGAACTACAATCTCGTCAATCTTCAAGCGGACGCATCACGCCAAGTTGCCAACGATGAAATGCGTGCTGTGCTTTATATTGAGAAAAGCCACAAACAGCCTGCGGAGCTGTCGAATCAAATTAATCAATTGATGAATCAGGCTCAGTCAATCGCACGTAAATATCCTCAAGTGAAAGTCGAAACAGGCACACAAAGCACCTACCCTGTGTATGACAATGACAATCAAAAACTGAAAGAATGGCGCGCGCGCGCTGAAATCCAAATCGAAAGTAAAGATTTTAAAGCCGCAAGTCAGTTAATTAGCGAGTTACAACAAAGCTTCCAAACTCAATCTATTAACTTTACCGTTTCGGATGATCAGCGTAAAAAAGTTGAAAATGAGTTAATGGTTGAAGCGTCTAAAAACTTTCAGCAACGTGCCTTAGCGATTAGCCAAGCGTGGAATAAATCGCAATACACATTGGTCAATCTGAACTTGAATACCAGCAATTATTTCCCACAACCAATGATGCGTAGCGGTATGGCAAAATTCTCAATGGCGGAAGCTGCACCTGCGCAAGACATGGCAGCTGGCGAATCGAAAATTATGGTCAATGCCAATGGTTCAATTCAGTTTAAATAAGGATACTTAACAAGATTTAGCATCGTACCCTAATTGTAAAAAGGCTTAAAATTTAACAACTTTAAGCTTTTTTATCAAATTTAGGACTACAACTATTTTTCAATCTGACATTCATTATAATGAGTTTCGATAATATCAACACTCTTAAACTGATCATCAAGAATTTCGTAAACTACATATCCCGATGTATGCAAACGAAAGAAATATGATTGCGTTAATTTTGCTTTGTCACACATCCTATGCTTCATAAATTCTTTTAAATTTTTTTTATAAATTAACCTTTCTAGTCTCGAAAGTGATTGATAGTCCTTAATATATATTCTATATTCCAAACCACTTGAATCTAATTTGATACTTTCAAATTTATTTCTTCATTATTTAATTTTACAATTGATTTCATCGCTAGGTCATTCATAAAATCAATAAGTTCATCATATTTATCTTGATTAACAATCTCATGAGATGTATTTAATGCACCTGATTCTTTAAAT
Source organism: Acinetobacter sp. (assembly GCA_035426725.1). Lineage (GTDB taxonomy): Bacteria > Pseudomonadota > Gammaproteobacteria > Pseudomonadales > Moraxellaceae > Acinetobacter. The sequence continues at coordinate 2,652 of DAOMAH010000103.1, read as the reverse complement.
GCAATGTCATAATCATTTGCTGCAAAGCTATAATTAAAAAATGTACTCGACGTAAAAAATATTAAAAATCGTAAAACTCTCACTTACCAATCCTCTTTTTTGAATATTCCTAGACTAATTTTGCTAAATTAAAACCACACTATCATTTTGTTATTCTTAATACGCTTATACTTCATATGCCAAATTCTGCAATGAGTCCCAAGCGGCTTTGGCGAGTATTTTCCGATAATTTTTCGGAGAAGTCATCACCTTTTTAGATAACCAGACTCGACAATAACTTTCCGTTGCACCAATCACCAAAGACATAACTAATTCAGAAGGTACCGATTTCAATAAATCAACATTGCTATAAGCTGAAATAGAAGTAATTATTTTCCGATTCCTAAGCTTATTCTTTTCATTGAGTGTGTCGCGATGTTCACTCTGCATCACTCTAAAATGAGCCAGCATTAAAAACTTTGCGAACTGTGGTTGCTCCGAGACCCAATCTACGTAGCTAAAAATCAATGCATCGAGTACTTCATTTAAAGATTGCGCATTTTCCAAATATTGATCTCTTAACAACGCTTGATCATCTAAAGCTGCAAAAACCAATGCCGCAATCACTCCTTCTTTATTCTTAAAGTGATGATAAATCGCACCGACACTGCTTTCAGATTTTTCTCTGATCATTTCAATACTGGTTGCATCTAAACCATATTCGAGAAAACAGGACAAAGCATCCGATAAGATTTGTCTTTTGAGTAATGATCGACGTTGTGGGTATAGTCGTTCTAGGAGTTGCTGAGCCGTTTGCATAATTTTTAAATCTACCAATCATCAAAACTATTGTGTATGACTTGACGACGACTGTAAACAGAATTACATTCCATTAAAGAATTTAATTCTGTTTGTGTGGGATATTGAAATGGCTTCAACTTTAGATATATGGAATAAAACCTCTGCTTTACCAGCAGGCAAATGGACTTTCACACGAATGCTTTGTCTGAAAGCACCTTATTTCGGGAGTATTTCGCCATTATTTGAGGAACTTAAACCAAATTTCTGCAAAATATCGATCAAGAAAAAGCGTTCAGTACTGAATCATCTAGGGACGGTACATGCGATTGCGATGTGTAATATGGCTGAACTTGCTGGCGGTACCATGACCGAAGTGACAGTTCCATCAACGCATCTCTGGATTCCAAAAGGCATGACCGTTGAATATTTAAAAAAAGCAGGCACCGATTTGATTGCGATTGCAACACCAGTCGAAAGCAATTACGACTGGGAAAAAGCGGGAGAATATCTCGTGAATGTCGATGTATTTGATCGAAACAACGATAAAGTGTTCCATGCCACTATTACTATGTGGATTTCTAAGAAGAAATAATCATTTAATGCCCCAAGTCATGTGCCTTGGGGAAATTATGCGACTGTAATTTTCTGAGTAAAGAGCTCTTTTAAATGCATAGTAACTGAATAATGCGAAGACTAAATAAAATTTAAAACATCATCATCATTGCTTTATATTTGATTTTTCTAAAAATTAATCCATTTCATAAAATCTTGATTTCCCAAGTACACAGACACTCGTTATAATATTTATCAGCTTATTTATACTCGGATCATAATGGTTCATTCTTCGTTGTTAGCGTCTAGTCCAAACATGGTCAACGAACAAGATATTGTTTTCGAGAAACTTGCACCTCGAACTGTTGGGCGTAAGGCGACCATTACCAAAGAAGAATTGTTTCAGGCAACCTTAAATTTAATTGGCCCTCAAAAAAGCATCGCGTCATTAAGCTTAAGAGAAATTGCGCGTGAAGCAGGCATTGCACCCAATAGTTTTTATCGACACTTTAAAGATATCGACCAACTTGCCATCGAACTGATTGATCAAGCAGGCATTGTGTTACGACAAATTATTCGAGAAGCTCGGATGCAAGCCTCGTTAGAACACAGCATTATTCGCAGTTCGGTAGAGATTTTCATTCAACAATTAGATGTCGATGAAGGCTACCTCAGCTTATTACTGCGTGAAGGATATACAGGCTCGGCTTCCTACAAAGCAGCAGTTGAGCGTCAACTAAATACTTTTGAACAAGAACTTCAAGATGATTTGGTTCGCTTGGAAAAATTGAAAGGTTATCAAATTGCTCGACCAGATTTAGTCGCAAAAGCCATTACACAACTAGTGTTTAATATGGGCGCAAAAGTGATTGATCTTTCAATAGAAAAGCGTACTGAAATCGCACATCAGACCATGTTAATGATTCGCATGATTATTGTCGGTGCACGTCATTTGGATGAATCAAGTCTTCGATAATACTTGCTCGTCACTGCACGACAAGTCGCTTCGCCTCATCAGGTGAAATCTCAGTATTAAAGCGAATTTGCTCTTCAATAATGTGTACAGGAATAAATCGAACCTGCACGACAGTCGGATTATTTCGGTCATCTTCTGGCATCATCTGATTCAGTTGATTGATCTGACTGAGCGTAGGTACCGTATCCCCTCGCACTACAACTCGGATTAAGGTGTATTGCTTTTGCTGATCGAACTGAATGGTGTCGATAATATTATTTCTCAGATTTAGTTGTTGCTCTATGGCAGTTTTAGATTTGGTTTCATACATTTGCTTTTGCAACATATGTAAGAAATTTGTAGAT
>DAOMAH010000102.1:0-6319 GCA_035426725.1 Acinetobacter sp. | reverse complement strand
CGAAGGCGTGGTATCTGGTGTTGAAATCGCTGAACGACCATATTTTTTCTCAATGGTCGCATTATTCAATTCAATGCTTTTCTCACGTAATTTCACTGATACATTGGTTACAGCAGGAAGATCAAGATCATCTGGGTGAGTATAAGTTCCTTGAGCCAGTGTCTGTGACAACTGTTCAATTGGGTCTTTCTCTGGTAACTGATTAATGTTTTGATAATCTGCAAAAGCAACTGACGCAGCTGACGCAGCCAATGAAAAAGCCAATAAAATACGACGTGGATGCATAAAAAACCTCTTAAAACCGTCCTTAAAAGTTCCTTTATCTTCTTCCTTGATAAATGTTGAAATGCTCGTTTAAGATAAACACCTATGTTTCAAGGAAACTAAGATGTCTGACCCTCACAACGTTTTCCAACCGAAAGGACAACATAAAAAAACGGGAAACTTAACGTTTCTTACTACGCAAGTCACACAATGGAACCGACTTACGAAAATTATTCAACCTTTGCTGCCCCAACCAGAGCAATGGCAGGTTGTTTGTTATCAACATGGCGTTTTGATCGTAGCAGGTGAAAATCAAGCAATGATTAGTCAACTCAGCTATTTACAAAGTCAATATGTTGCGCAGTTAGCTCAACTCGAAGGTCTTGAGGAATTAAGAAAAATTCAAGTTCGTTTAAGACAAAAAAACACTGTCTTGGCTGAACCCTCTCCCCCATCGAAAACACTTTCTTCAGAAACCCAAGCGCAATTACGCAGTGCTGCTGAATATGTGAGCGACCCTAAGCTTAGCCAAGCTTTACTACGTTTGGCAAGCAAAAATAAGTAAATTGCTTATATGAAGCTGTGACAAGCACTGTATGTTTTGTGATCAATTTCGCAGTTTAATTTGTTACAATATAACATAGTCGAGTAAAGACAATGACTTATGTCACACTCACGTAAGGAATTGGACAATCATTCTCGTCATAAAATGTTACAATTTCATAACAGCTTGGATTATTTTTTACGTTGCGTAATAACTGATTATTGAGCGCATGACCCGATTTATAGCCTTCAAATTTCGCAATCACCTGATGACCGAGTAGATATAAATCGCCAACAGCATCTAAAATTTTATGTCGCACAAACTCATCTTCAAAGCGTAAACCCTCTTCATTGACCACACCAGAATCATCTACGCCAATCGCATTTTCCAAGCTCGCGCCTAGCGCCAAATTGTTTGCTTTCAAATAATCAAGGTCTTTCATAAAGCCAAACGTTCTCGCTTCGCTGACTTCATAAACAAAAGTTTCGGTTGAAAAATCGATGGTGGCAAACTGATATTCTTTGGCAAATGCAGGATGGTCAAAATCAATGGTGAAATTGAGCTGAAAGCCTGAATGTGGGGTAAAACTGGCTTTTTTATCATCTAGTAATGCTTCAACAGGCTCTAAAATTTTAATAAATTTCTTTGCCGCTTCTTGTTCTGTCAATTCACCTTGCATCAATAAATAGATAAATGGTCCAGCGCTACCATCCATAATGGGCACTTCTGAGGCAGATACTTCCACAATTAGATTATCAATCCCCAATCCCGCAATGGCGCTCATGACGTGCTCAATGGTTCCGACCTTAATATCTTCAATCACCAAATTTGAGCACATAAAGGCTTCTTGGATCAGTAGGGCATTGGCAGGAATATCGACAGGAGGATTTAAATCAATTCGACGAAAGACGATGCCGCCATCAATATGGTGTGGAACAAAATTAATCAGCACTTTTTGACCACTGTGCAAACCAATTCCACTCGCTTTGACCACATGTTTCAGCGTTCGTTGTTTCACCATTACTTGACCATTTACATTTACAAAATCCGCTTTAACTTAACATATTTTGCAATTTAAAACGAAAAAAAGGGAATAATTGCTTATTCCCTTTTTGATAACCAGCTGATTTTATTATTTACGTTGTTGCTTCTGTAAATAATCTTGAATACTCATTGGCGATGAACGTGGCGTTGCTGTTGGTGCGGAACCAGCTTCTGTTCCTGTACGCTTACTGATCGCAGGAATATCATCTTCATCCGTCGCTTGATTTTGAGCCGCAACCGATGGAGCAACATGCTGTGTTGCAACAGTACGTTGTTTCTTAGCATCAACATCATTGGTTGCATTACGCGTTAAACCTGTCGCAATCACCGTGACACGAAGTTCATCACGAGCATCTGGATCGAATACCGTACCGTAGAAAATTTCACCTTCATCTAAGTCAACAATTTGATTGACCACTTCAGAAATAATGTCAATTTCACGACCAGTAATATCTTCACCACCTGTAATATTAATCAATGCACCTTTGGCATTGTTTAAATTTACATTATCTAGCAATGGGCTACGAATCGCTTGTTCTGCTGCTTGACGTGCACGATCTTCACCACGCCCCGTACCTGACCCCATCATGGCATAACCACGTGTGCTCATCGCTGCTTTTAAATCGGCAAAGTCGAGGTTCATATGACCATGATTCACGACTAAATCAAAAATACTACGCACTGCATTTAATAAAACATCATCTGCTTTTTTATAGGCATCTTTCATTGAAATATCGCCATAAACACTGAGCAAACGTTGATTTGGAATAATAATCAATGAATCAACATGCGCTTCTAAAGCATCAATGCCTTTTTCAGCTAATTTCTGGCGACGACGACCTTCAAAGTTAAATGGCGTAGTCACAACACCGACGGTTAAGATGCCCATTTCTTTAGCAACTTCAGCAACCACTGGTGCTGCGCCTGTTCCCGTACCGCCGCCCATGCCAGCAGTAACGAAGACCATATCGGTACCTTCAAGATGCTGACGAATCACTTCACGGCTTTCTTCACCTGAAGTTTGCCCCATCTCCGGTTTACCGCCGCAGCCTAAACCACGGGTGCTTTGTTCGCCAATCTGAATTTTAAATGGTGCATTCATACTATCAAGTGCTTGCTTGTCGGTATTGGCACAAATAAACTTTACGCCTTTGATGTCAGATTGCACCATGTGCTGAACCGCATTACCACCACCACCACCGACACCAAATACGGTAAAACGGGCTTGACCGTTGTTATCGTCTAGTTCATCTTCTATAAATTCAAATGATGCCATGACCTTTAGATTTCCTAATATATATTGGCAGACGCTATAGCCCGTTACTGCCTAGATTTCTTAAAACAACTGATGTGTAGGATGCTGTGCAATAATACGCAGCTTGTCAAGTACAGCCACTGCGTATTACAACTTCCTAACAATTTACCCCAAAATAACTACACGCTAAAAAATGGCTTTTAATTTGCTATTTAATGCATTCCAACCATTGGCAACACGATCCATAAATGGACGGTCATTCGCCTCATCAGGTTCTTCAACCGCATCTTGCAAATCACTTTGGCTAAACATCAACAATCCCGCAGCCGTTGCATACATTGAACGTCGCAACGCAGGTAAATATTGATCATCCGCATAAACTTGTAATGGCGGATTACCTAAATGCGCAGACACACCCAAAATACGACGGGCCAAATTGACAATACCTTCAATTTGGCAGGCATCACCTGTGAGCACCACTCCATGATACAAACCATGAATTGCGCCACTATGTTCTAACTCTTCACGAATTAACGCAAAGATTTCTTCATAACGTGCAATGATAATTTCTGCAAGCTCAATACGACTAATGGTTTGTGGGCCATCAATCGATTGGACTTGAATCATGTGATCTGGCTTTATGCCATTTAGATCAGTACAACCATGTAAAATTTTAATTCGTTCCGCTTCTTCAGTCGTCGTTTGTAAAACAGCTGCGATATCACGGGTCACATTTTCACCACCACGCTGTAAAGTGCGTGCAAGGGCTAAACGTCCATCTAAATACACCGCAATATTGGTGATTCCCGCACCAATATCAACTAAACACACGCCATATTCTTTTTCATCTTTGAGCAGACTTGCTTCAGCTGTTGCTAAACAAGACACCACCATTTTCTCGACCCCAATATTCGCCCCTTTCATGGCACGATCAAGGTTTTGCATGGTCGTAATCGGCATCATCATCAATTGATAATGTCCTGTCATGCTGTGTGCAGATAAATTGACAGGATTTTGTACCCATTCACCTGTATCACCCAACTCGAAACCGAGTGGCACAGCACTGGCTAAATAATAATCAGGCGATACATGGCTGGCTTTGGCAAGTTCTAAGGCCCTGACCACTTCATTGGTACTAATAATACGATCATGATTGGCGACTGGTGTACGGCCTGATGCATAAAAGCTTTGTAATTCTGTGCTTGGAATTGACACCCAAGCGCTATGAATACGACATTCAGCCATATCTTCTGCTTCAGAAACGGCATTTTTAATGGCCGCAACCACTTTGTCTAAACTGACAATTTTGCCTTTCACCATACCTCGGTTACGAGCAGTTGCCATGCCAATCACTTGGATTTTATCTGGTGCATGGATTTTACCAATCAAAACTGAGACTTTATACGTCCCAATATCAATTGCAACCACCGAGGGAACAGCTTCACTCATTACTTCATTACCATCGTTTTTGTTGAGTCTTACTGGCAAAACTGCCGACTATTTTTAAGCCACGTATTATGGCTTTGCCTGGATTGCGCCTGCAAGGCTTGTGTCATTAATCGTTACAACTAATTGACCATTTACAATCTTTGGCGGTATTGCATTTTTCCATTGAATGGATAATCCATTTCGATAGCGCAAATCAATTGCCGAGATGTTTGACCACATCGGTTTTAAATCATTTTGTGCCAACTGACTAAGTCGTTGTAATTTAGTCATGGTTTGATCTTGATCGACAATAATACGTAAACCCGAATCAAACTGCATAAACCACGTCATTCGCTCAGTTAAATACAATTCTTTTAATCTTAAATTTGCTGGATGAAACAATTGATTAATTTCATTATAGCGGCGCATCATCATTTTGGATTGGCTGACGGGCCCATGTAACAATGGCAAATTAGGGTGTGTTTTAACAACTGCTTCGCTAAAAACATCGCCATTATCACTGAGCAATCGACCCGTTCCCCAACGTGCAATCGCATGGCGTGGCATGACTCTCACACGAATCGCATTCGGCCATGCACGCGACACCACCACTCGATCGACCCATGACACAGTTAAGGCTTGATCGCGAATGCGCTCCAAATCAGACGTGAAATAGTTGTCTTGAATGATGGGGCTCAAATGCTGTTGGAGCTGTTGATTTTCAAGGTCTGAATTTGTTCCCACCACCTGCAATTGTGCAACCGTCGCATCGGTCATCACCTTATAAAAGCTATATAGACCAACGGCCAATACCGCCAAGGCAATCAACAGTAATATCCAGCCGCCCGCATTCACCATTTTTTGCTTGGGTGTAGGTGGTTTCTCATGAATAGAGCTAATGGCGGGCCGTGTTTTTCGGCGCATGGAAGCAGGGAGTTGAGCCATGAATAATTAAGCCGACTTTGCCAAAGTTTGCTCTAAAATTGCAACGCAGAGCTGGTCAAAATTATAGCCTACAGCTTGCGCTGCTTTAGGAACGAGAGAATGGCTGGTCATACCCGGTACTGTATTCACTTCCAACAACCAGAAATTGCCTTGCTGATCCTGCATTGCGTCAATACGACCCCAACCTTCTGCACCGACGGCTTGGAAAGCACGCAAACACAAGCTTTGCAAGGTTTGCTCTTCGGCTGGGCTTAGTCCACATGGAATACCGTATTCGACATCATCACGCTGATATTTAGTTTCATAGTCATAAAAAGCCACATCAGCTGGCGGTTGTAAACGAATTACGGGCAAGGGCTGACCATTCAAAAATGAAATGGTAAATTCACGCCCTGTGATCCATTTTTCTGCCATCACCACTGCATCATGCTGTGTGGCTTTTTCAATTGCAGCAGCAAAGTCTTCGGCTTTTTCGACCTTACTCATACCGACACTCGAACCTTCATGCACAGGTTTGATGATGACGGGCAAACCCAAGTCCGCAACCACTGCATCCAAGTCTGAATCTTTAGTCAAAATACGATATGGCGCAGTCGGTAAATCACTACCCTGCCAAACTTGTTTGGTTTTAACTTTGTCCATACCAATGGCAGAGCCTTGCACACCCGTACCTGTATAAGGAATATTCAACCATTCCAATACACCTTGGATTTGACCGTCTTCACCACCACGACCATGCAATACAATAAAAGCACGATCATAGCCAACCAGTTCAGTCACACTGCGCTGTTGTGGATCAAATGCTTCTGCTTGTACACCCGAACGCAATAGTGCTTCCA